>CAWVZQ010000087.1:0-9855 GCA_963934405.1 uncultured Opitutales bacterium
GCCCACTTTTAGGCGTTGCATCAGTTATCGCCCTGATGAGTCTGCTCGGTTGCAAGCCTCACAAGTATCGTCGGGCGTCGGATAAAGAGGTGTACGAAATCCTTCAGAACCGAAGTGAACATACGTTGGGTTCGCGGTTGGAGCATTCCATCGATACCGTATATTCATCCCGCTCCCCATCGGATATTAACGGTTCCGAGATCATCCTTGACCGTGATAAGAGCGGAAGCGATCGAGTGTTGACCCTTAGCGAAACACTGGATTTGGCGGTGAAGGCTAATCGTGTCTATCAATATAATCGTGAAAAACTATACTTGCAGGCACTCTCTCTAACGGGCGTCCGCCATCAATTTGCCTTTAGATTCAGCAATGCTGAAATCGACTTGGGGCTAGATCGTAGTTCAACGGGAGAGAAATCGACGACTTCCGGAGCCAATTTTACATTGAATAAATTAATGAAGACCGGGGGCACGATTACTGCCTCTCTCGCGAATGACTTGGTTCTATACTTCGATGGTGAACCTAAGGTGCCATCGGTCACTTTAAGTCTTGTCCAACCTCTTTTGCGTGGGGCTGGATCGGATATTGCCGCGGAAGTACTTACGCAGGCGGAGCGTGAAGTGGTGTACGAGATTCGTGATTTTAGCCATTTCCAGAAGGAGTTCGTCCTCGAGGTGGTGAATGATTATCTCGACCTTTTGCAGCTTGGGGAAAGTATGCAGTTGTCCTACAGCAACTATACGAACCGCATTGTTTTTCGTAAGGAGATCGACGCTCGAGTGGAAGCGGGGCTGAGTGCGGAATTTGAGTCCAAGCAAGCAAAACAGAGTGAATACAGTTCCAAGCTTTCCTATGTCGGGACGACGAATGCCTACCAAAACGCTCTTGATGAATTAAAGCAGAAAGTATCTCTGCCTCTAGGCACGAAGGTCACACTGGATTTCAAGGTGTTGAAGGATCTTAACGATATGGGCCTTCCGAAGGTACCTTTCAGTGAATCGGTCGGATATCGTCTAGCCATTGCCAATCGATTGGACCTTATGAACGTGATTGATCGCTTTGAGGATTCGAAGCGAAAGGTGAAGGTTGCTAGTCAAGATTTGCTGCCCAGTCTCTCGATCGTCGCCGACGCGGCAATGAAGGATCAGTTTTACTCGTCCTTTCAGTCTAAGGAATATACGGCGAAAGCGGGCTTGAAACTAAACTTGCCTCTGGATCAACTTGCCGAGCGAAATGCGTATCGCTCAAGTCTGATTGCCTTTGAGCGGCAATTGAGGACTCTGGCCACGGAGCTAGACAGGCTGCTTGATGGAATGCGTTCGGACGTGAGAAACTTGGGGCGTCAGCGTCAAAACTACTTTACTCAGCAGGAGGCTAGAAAGAATGCGGAGGAAAATCTCGAGGCGACGCGTCAACGCTTGCGCCTGGGTTTCCCGGGAGTTCGAACGCGAGACATAATCACTGCTCAGGACGCTCTTCTACAGGCGCAGCTTTCAGTATCTCGAGCGAACTTGGACTACCATAAAACTCACTTGAAGCTGTTGAAGGATGGTGGTATTTTAGATACTACTCAAGATGAGTTCTGGTTAAAGGAATTCAATTTGCCCGGTGGTGAACCGGCGGCGCCTGATCAGCCATTGGATGCTGTCGTCCCCCCTGAGCAAATACTTGGAAAATAATTATGATTGAAAAACGCAAAGTCCCTTCAAGCCGAAGAACAGACGGTTTTATCTCTCGCAAATTCTTGATGCCGTTGATTGCCTTGGCCATCGTTTCCGTTGGTGCTCTTTGGATTGGTAGCCTTCTCAATGACGAGGAGGAAAAGGTGCGTCAGGAAAAATATTACACGGCCAAGAAGGCTGATTTTCTCGTCACCGTGAAGTTGACTGGCACGCTTGTTGCCACCGACGTCGTGACCCTCAAGTCCGAGCTAGAGGGTGAAACCACCATCCAGTCGATCGTCGATGAAGGAACTGAGGTGAAGGGGAATACAATGTACGAGATCAAGGCTGGAGATACAATTAAGTCCATTGCCGATAAGCAGAAAAAGGATTCTCTTTCCATCCAGCTCCTTAATAAAGAGCTAGACCTCGACTGGGGCGATTTGCCTGTGGGGCAAGAAATCGAGATCCCGGGCGACCTCTTGGTGGAACTGGACCCACTTCGTTTGCGTGAACGAATCAACACCCAAGACATTGCCGTCCAGAGGGCGGAAAACACCCTCAACAGGGCCAAGGGCGATCTAGCCACTTTGAAGCTCTCTACTGCCTTGGCCATGAAGGTGGCGGAGAACTCTCTCCAAAATGCCGATATGGATCAAGAGAAGACTCAAAACAGTACCGTAAAAAACTATGTTCAGAATCTCGAGGGGATGATAGCCAACTTTGAAAAGGACGTGACCTTGGCCGAAAAAAACCTCAAAGCCTACACCAAGCTCAAAGAACTCGGATTCGTGTCCGAAGTAGAGGTGCTGAGGGAGGAGTCATCCAAGGCCAAGACCCTCCACAACATAAAGATGGCCAAGGTCGACTTGGATGCCTACAGGAAATATGATCGGGTATCCCTGCTTAGTTTGAAGCAATTGGCAGTGGATGAGGCCAGTGTGAACATTGAGAAGACTAAGGTGAAGAACAAGGCGGATCTCAGCGACGCCAACTCCACCGTCTATACCGCCGATAAAACACTCGAACTGGAAAAAGAGAAACTCGAGGATCTGCGTGAGCAAATGGCAAATACCAAGATCTATGCTCCCCAGTCAGGCACAGTGGTTTATTGGTCCGAACACAGGTACGGTAGAGGAGAGCCCATAATAAATGGCGCCCAAGTGCATCGTGGAAGAAACCTCATCAAACTCCCCAAGAGCAAGTCCTTGAAGGTAGAGATCAGTGTTCCCCAGGCCAAGCGCTCTCAGTTGAAGAAAGACATGAGAGCTTGGGTGCAGGTGGAGGATATTACTTTGCCCGGAACCCTTTCCCTGCTGGGCACAAACGTGGACAACAATCAGCGCGGACATTCCGACAAGTCCTACTTCAAGGGGGAGATTTCTCTCGATGAGTCGAATGGCTTACCGTCTGACGTGGCCGAGGGAATGAAGGTTACGGTAGAGATTCAAGTAATCAACTTGGTGGGGGAAAACCAACTTGTGCGCGTCCCGAACCAATGTGTGACCACTCGCATGATAACCGAGGATCAGTCGCAGAGAGGTTGCTGGGTCCTCGATCCCAAGACCGAGAAGCACGAGTGGCGACCGATCACCATCGAGTACAGTGATGAGACTTTCATCGCGATAAAAGAGGAGTCCGATCCTGATCTCGGTCTACGCGAAGGCGAACTCGTGCACCTTTCCCCGCTTTCCGAGGCCAAGAACCTGAACCTCGAGGAGGGAGTTGTGAACAAGGGAGCGCTGGATTTGAAGAGAAACATCCCTGCGCCTGAAAAAGAGAAGTCGGCTTCTTCCGACAAGCGGAATGGTAAGGAGAAAGATTCAGTTGCGGGGGGAGCCTGAGTCAGGCTCGGCACAGAGTCCGAACTTTGTATCTTTTTGTTAGATCCCGTTGATTGAGACTGTAATGGCTTCGCCCGACATCATCGAGCTTCGCGCTCTCGGCAAGGTATACGATCTGGGAGCCGTTCAAGTTCCTGCCTTGCGCGGTCTTGATTTTGTGATCGAGGAAGGTAGTTACACGGCTATCATGGGACCTTCCGGTTCCGGAAAGTCCACTCTCCTCAATATTCTTGGCTGTCTCGACCGACCGACCTCGGGAGCTTATCTTCTTGGTGGGGATGACGTGGCGGGAATGTCCGACAAGGAACTTTCCCGTATCCGCGGAACCCGCATCGGATTCATTTTTCAGTCCTACAATCTCATCGAGCAGCTCGATGTGGTGGAGAATGTTCACCTACCTCTCTTTTACCAAGGCAAGGACATCAAGGATTGCTATGACCATTGTGCTAAATTGGCTAAGAAAGTTGGCTTGGGTGACCGATTGGACCATCGCCCGATGCAGCTTTCGGGAGGCCAGCAACAACGAGTGGCGGTGGCTCGCGCCTTGGTCAACGAACCCCTTATGTTGTTGGCCGACGAACCCACGGGAAACCTCGATTCCTCTACCGAGGAGGAAATACTGGATGTCTTGGACGAACTTCACCGCGAGGGTCGCACATTGGTCGTTGTTACACATGACGACGCTGTCGCCGGGCGAGCGCAGCGAGTGATTCGGTTGAAGGATGGCTTGATCGATCAGGATCTTCGCCAAGTGCCAACCGTCGGACGAACCCCAAGCGAGTAGGCTATGCGCGGGTCTTCTTTCCTTCGTATCGGCCAAGCGGGCTTTAAGAGTCTGAGACTGCACAAGTTGCGAAGTATGCTCACCATGCTTGGCATGATTATCGGGGTTTGGGCCGTTATCACTTTGGTCGCGATTGGCGAGGGGGCTAGCTATGACGCACAGGAAGCCATCAAGGCTTTAGGGGCCAACAACATCATTATTCGCAGCATGAAGCCGATGGAGGATAAAGTTCAAATTCAAGGCGAAATGCAATGGGTGTCGCATTACGGACTGACCAACGCAGATGCCGCCCGCATCCTCAAGACGGTGCCCGGAGTAAAGAGAGTGTTGCCCATCCTGATCCACCGCAAGAACGTGTTGCATGGTAAACGTAACGTGGATTGCCGCTTGGTGGGAACCTATCCTCATTATCCCTCCTTTACCCAATCTCGGATCGTTGCCGGGCAATTTGTGAATGAGATTGAAGAGGCTCGCCGAGAAAACTCATGCGTACTCTCTCACGATTTGGCCAAGAAATTGTTTGCCGGCGAAAATCCGCTGATGGAAACCGTAACGGTTCGCGGTTTTGAATCTTGGCAAGTTTTCAGAGTGAAGGGAATTCTCGAGGAGCGAACCGATCTTGAGAAATCACCCCAAAGCAGCGACACCTTTGGAAAGACGCTTTCCTCAAACGTTTACATTCCGCTTTCCACTTTCAAGTCGCTCTATGGGGTCAAGAACATCGACCTCAGCGTGGGCAGTGTTTCCTCGGAGGTAGTGCACCTGACTGAAATTCGTGTGGAGTTTGGAAGCGTGGAGGAAGTGATTCCAGCTATGGACTTGATCAAGGATGCCCTCGACAAGGGTCGCAACGGAAAAGTGGATTACGAAATACAGGTGCCGATTAACGAACTGAACACCCTTCGAGCTCAAAAGGCCCGCGACACTCGCCTGCTGATGTATATTGCATGCATATCGCTTCTGGTCGGCGGGATCGGCATCATGAACATCATGCTCGCCACAGTGACCGAACGGACGCGAGAGATTGGCGTGCGACGTGCCCTCGGCGCCACTCGGGGAGACATCACCCTCCAGTTTCTTGTGGAAACTCTCATCCTTTGCTTGATCGGTGGTGGAATCGGGGTAGTTGGGGGCTGGTTGTTCGCCACTTTTCGTCACAACATTATGCACACCACAACTATCGTGACCGAATGGTCGGTTATTCTGGCTTTCGGTCTATCCGTTTCCGTTGGTTTGGTGTTCGGCATTTATCCGGCTCGGCGAGCAGCCCAGCTTGATCCTATCGAAGCCCTTCGGCACGCATAGATTAATGAGGGGATTTTTTTTCATTCGCATCATACAGGTCGGATTCAAAAGCCTGCGTCTGCACAAGCTTCGTAGCATGCTCACCATGCTTGGAATGATTATCGGCGTCTGGGCGGTAATCACGCTCGTGGCGATCGGTGAAGGCGCTAGTCATGATGCCCAAGAAGCGATCAAGAGCTTGGGGGCAAAAAACGTCATCATCCGTAGCATTAAACCGCCTTCGATGCGGACCCAAATGCATGGCAACTGGGAGAGCTTTTTTCGGCGATGGATGGCGGTTTACGGGTTGAAACGTCAGGATGCCGTTCAAATCAAGAAAACGGTGCCGGGCGTTAAGCGAGTACTTCCCATGCTAACCAAACGAATGAACGCAGTTCATGGTGTGCGTGAAGTTGACTGCCAGCTTATCGGTACTTTTCCATACTATCCCGAATTTACCCAGGCCGAGATGGTTGTTGGGCAGTTTCTCAACGAGGAGGAGGAAAACAGCAAGGTTTCCTCCTGCGTCATTTCCTTGTCGTTGGCTGAGCGATTGTTTGCCGGGCACAATCCCTTGTTGGAAAAGATTGTCGTGCGCGGTTACGAGTCCTCCCAAGTTTTTCAGGTAAAGGGTGTGCTGCAAGAACGAGTGGACGCCGAAAAATTGCCTCAACTAGCCGATTCTCTTGGGCGAACCATTACTGCCAACGTTTATGTTCCGCTTTCTACCTTCAATGCCCTGTATGGCGTCAAGAACGTTGATCGAAGTGTAGGCAATCTGAAGCTGGAAGCCGTGGAACTCACGGAAATCCGGGTGGAGTTCGAAAGCGTTGAACAGGTGTTGTCCTCTCTCCCATTGATCCACGAGGCGCTACGTGCCGGTAGAGACGAACGCGACTTTGAAATCGTGGTGCCTATTCGGGAGCTGAATGCTTTGCAAAAACAAAAGGCCCGTGACACTCGTATGCTTCTTTACATTGCGTGCATCTCATTACTCGTCGGCGGAATAGGGATTATGAACATTATGCTGGCCACGGTGACTGAGCGAACCCGCGAGATCGGTGTTCGTCGTGCTCTCGGCGCCACCCGTAGAGACATTACCATACAATTTCTCGTGGAAACGCTCATGCTCTGCCTGTTCGGTGGTTGCGTCGGGGTGATCGGGGGCTGGTTGTTTGCCGCCTTTAGGCACAATTTCCTGGAGACCACCACGATCGTGACCGAATGGTCGGTCATTCTGGCTTTCGGATTGTCGGTTACCGTTGGGTTGATCTTTGGCTTGTATCCTGCCCGCCGAGCCGCCCTTCTCGACCCTATTGAGGCTCTCCGTCACTCCTGATTACATCCCTCTTCCCGGATGGAAGAGAACAGAGAGTGATTAGGATTATTTACTCGAAAGGCGTACGGCAAGTTTGACTGCCTCGAACAAACTGTTCGGGTTGGCAATGCCTTTTCCGGCGATATCCAAGGCGGTGCCGTGGTCAACGGAGGTCCGAATGATAGGGAGTCCGAGCGTGATGTTGACGGCATTGTCAAAAGCCAAAGCTTTCAACGGAATATGACCTTGATCATGGTACATGCAGACTACGCAGTCGAATTCCTTGCGTCGTTGAGGAATGAATGCAGTATCCGGCGGAAGGGGGCCGGTGATGTCGATGCCGCGTTCGCGTGCTGCATCCAATGCGGGGCTTATAATTCCTTCTTCCTCGCCGTTGCCGAAAAGACCGTTCTCGCCGGCGTGTGGGTTGAGTCCGCAACAAAGGAGTCGGGGTTTCTTTCCGCGAATACGTTCCATGGCCTCCTCGCAAAGTTCAATGACTTCGAGGATTCGCTTTTCCGTAAGCAGTGCGGGAACTTCTGCGTAACCAACGTGCGTGGTCACGAAGACGCAACGAATCTCTTCGGAGTACTGTAGCATGCAGGTTCGTTCGCTATCAGTGAGGTTTGCAAAGATTTCCGTGTGACCGGGGTAGGAGACGCCGGCCATCTTGAGGGCTTCCTTGTTGAGTGGGCCGGTAGTGACCGCATTCACCTCACCGGCAAGCGCGCTGTCGATTGCCTGAGTGACGTATCTGTAGCCTGCCCGACCCGTGGCTGCGTTGATGATTCCCGTCTCATATTCGTCAACTGAGATGACCCCAAGGTCCAACACGCAGGGACCCTCGGCATCGGCGAGACTTTTGACGATTTGGGCCGGCGGTTTAAGTCCGCATTCGTTTGCAGCTTTCTCTAGGACACAGGCATCTCCGAAAACAACGGGCTCAACAATATCTTTGATAGCAGAGTCGTTGAGAAGATGCAGACAAACCTCCGGACCGATCCCGGCAGGATCGCCCATGGTCACCGCTATGCGGGGTCGGGGCATTTGTTTAAAGCAGAGTTTTGAGGGCGCCGAGAAATCGATCCACGTTTTCTTCCGATGAACTGTGCCCCATTAGACCGACTCTCCAGACTTTACCTTGAAGTGGGCCGAGTCCGGGTCCGATCTCGATGCCATGTTCGTTCAGAAGCATGGTCCTCACGCCAGCTTCGTCCACTCCATCGGGTACACCTACTGCATTCAGTTGCCAGAGTCGGTGACCTTCCTGAGCGGTTAGGCTCAAGCCTAGGTCACCAAGGCCTGCCTTCAAGCGGTTGTGATTGCTTTCATGACGAGCCCAACGATTTTCGAGTCCTTCCTCCAAAGCCAACCGAAGTGATTCGTGCAAGGCGTAGTTCATGGAAATCGGCGCGGTATGATGGTAGACGCGGGCTCCTTCACCCCAATAATTGGCCAACAGATTGACGTCCAAATACCAGCTCTGAGCTCCGTGCTCGCGACTCTTCACTTTCTGCATGGCTTGTTCGCTTAGGGAGACGGGAGCCAGACCAGGAGGACAACTCAAGCATTTTTGTGTTCCGCTGTACACGGCATCGATTTTCCAGTCATCAATTCGCAGGGGGCATCCTCCCAGCGAAGTCACCGCATCCACCAGAAGAAGAGCTCCGGCGTCATGGGTCAGCTTGGAAATTTCCTCGACGGGAGTGAGTGCACCTGTGGATGTTTCGGCGTGTACGATGGCGACGAGTTTAGGATTACTAACCTTGTCCAGCGCCTCGGCGATCTGTGCAGGTTCGATGATTCGTCCCCAATCCGCCGAAACTTTGGTCACATTGGCTCCGCAACGTGCGGCAACCTCGGCCATGCGACCTCCGAATACTCCATTGACGCCAACGATCACCTCGTCACCCGGTTCGATCAGGTTGACAAAGCAAAATTCCATTCCCGCACTACCCGTCCCGCTGATCGGAAACGTCATTTCGTTTTCAGTCAGGAAGACCTTTCGAAGCATCTCCTTGATTTCTTCCATCATTTGGACGAAGGAGGGATCGAGGTGACCGACAAGAGTTTGACTCATCGCGTTCAATACAGAGGGCGGTGCATCGCTCGGTCCCGGTCCCATGAGCAGGCGAGTGGGTGGAGTAAAAGGTTGTAAAGACATGATCTCTAAAAAGGGCAAAGATGCGTCTTAGGCGAGAATATCGTGAATTACATGGCCGAAATCCTGTTCCAGACGCTTTTGCCGTGGGATTTCCATGCGGTGCGATTCAAGACCAAGTTGGTGTAGAATCGTGGCATGAACATCGGTCACGTAGTGGGGATTCTCAACGGTGTGAAAGCCTATCTCGTCCGTGGCGCCATGGGCGACCCCACCCTTTATGCCACCGCCGGCCATCCAAACGCTGAATCCGTAAGGATGGTGGTCACGCCCGTTGGAACCTTGGGAACCGGGTGTCCGCCCGAACTCCGTAGCAAAGACAACCAGAGTCTCGTCGAGCAGTCCCCTCTGCTTCAAGTCCTTCAGGAGACCCGCGATGGGGCGGTCGACCTGCATGGCTAGTTTCGTGTGATTGGCCTTGAGACCACCGTGGGCGTCCCAAGCGCCCGCCGCGCCATCGCCGTGCATGATTTGGATAAAGCGCACACCTCGCTCTGCGAAGCGTCGTGCAGCCAGTAACTGCTGACCGAAGGACCGGGTTTCCTTTTGGTCGAAACCGTAGAGGTTCTTCGTGGTCTCGGTTTCCGAGTCGAAGTTAACTACGTCGGGAACCGAGGTCTGCATTCGGAAGGCGAGTTCGTACGACTTGATTCTAGCCTCGAGGGCCGCGTCGCCGGGATACTTGCCTGCGGTGATTCGATTTAATCGGTTCACTAGACCGAAGCCGAGTCGTTGCTCTTCCATTGGGAATTCGCCCTCAGGTTTGGCGAAGTCGAGGGGCTTCTTCGGATCGATCTTTAATT
>CAWVZQ010000088.1:0-9791 GCA_963934405.1 uncultured Opitutales bacterium
GGCCGAGAAATGAAAAAGCTGGAAGCCAAGCTCGGCGGGTAGCTGTTGCTAGGTAAGCTCCCTGAGGTTTTCAGAAAGCTACGCAATGCGACTGTTTTACTTCGGCAAAGATTCGAGGTACTTCTTGAAAAGGGAATCGCTCTTGGCCTGCTGAGCTGTAACTTGAACTTTAAATGTGTCTAGCACGCCGGTCGTTTCGCCGAGCTTAGTTTCTGTTTGTTTGCTGACCTTAAGTTTCTGCTCGACCACCTTGGGTGCATCTTGGCTAAGTTTTCGAGTCTGATTCAAATCGGCTTCGGCTTGGCTGACAGTTGTTTGGGCTCCCTTGAGTTTGCTTTCTTGTGCGGTAATTGCCGAATTGGAATTGGTGAGGTCTTTACGAAGTAGGGCGAGGGTTTCACCGAACTTTGCATTGGCTGCTGCGAGTTCCGTATTGGCGGCTTCAGCGGAGGCTTTTGTCTTTGTGGCGGTAGCAAGGGTTTGCACCTGATTAAGGAAACCTTCTTTTTCGGTGGAGTCTTTTCGGGCTTTTTCGAGCTTATTGCTTTCGATTGCCATGGCCGATTGTTGCTTTGCCAAGGTTTGTTCCTTGGCCGTGACCTTGAGGGGGGCTTCGACCAGAGCCTTTCGGGCTGCCTCCAGAGCTGCAAGTGCGGCGTCGTGAAGAGCCTTAGCCTCTGCTGCGATTACGGATAAGCTATTGAGCTCGGTTTGAAGATCTTTGAGTTTACCGAGTTCGAGATGCCGATTTACGTTTATGGTTTCGGCTTTCCACTTGTTTGCAGAGTTGACTGCTGAGGCGAGAGATACTTCCGCATCTCGTAGATTTTGGGCCGGGGCCTTCTCAGCTGCCGATGCCGTAGCCTGTTCCTTTGATTGTAGGGTCAAGTCTGAGTTGGCTGTGTTGTTGGCTGCAAGTTTGGCGGCGTGATCAGCGACCGCGGCTTTTACTGCAGAGTCTTTCTCGCTGCAGGTGTTTTCATGAGCTGCAAGAGCCGTTTCAGCAGCCTTAAAGGCGTTTTCGGCGGCAGTGAGAGCCTCTGCGTGAGCGGTGGACTGTTTGGAGAAGGTCTCGGCATTGGCCAAATGGCCAGCAGTTTTATCCCGAGCTTGGACGAATGCGTTATCCATCGCCGCCAGAGCTTCCTCTTGCTTTGCAACTGCGTCCTTTAGGCCAATGTCTTCGGGGATGCCAGCGAGGGCTTCCTTGGCCTTCCGATGGGTTTCTCGAAGAAGGCTGACTTGCTCGGAACGAAAACTGCTTCTCTTGCCCCAGTCGTCACCTTGTGCCTTGTGGGTCTTTTGTGCGGCTTGTGCATCGGCTAGTTGCTTGGCAGTTTTGTCGCGAGCGACTTGTCGGGTATCCTTGACCGTTTTGGCTTTATCGCGATTCACAGTGGCTTGAGCTAGAGTAGCTTTTGCAGCTGTCAATTTGGTTTCCGCTGCTTTATGAGCAACAGCGGCGCTAGCAACAGTCTTCTTGGCCTCGGCTAATTTTGCATTGGCGGCGGCTAGAGCTTGGGCAAGGGGAGCGTGTTTTGACTTTGCGGTGGCGGTTGCGGCATTACGTTCGTCTACCAATTTCAGGGCGGTGGCGATTCGTGATGTAATAGTGGGAGGGTTGGCGGAGAGGTTGCCTACTTTTTTTCCGTCGTTTGCGTTCCAGACGGTAACGGAACCTGTCCAGTCTCCTGCAATTATACGTGTTCCATCGTGGGAGTACCTCGATTCCATGACCATTTCGGGAAAACCGGAGATGGTCCGAATGGCAGCGCCGGTTGGGTTCCAAAGCTTAACTGATTTGTCTCGGCCACCAGTTGCTAAATTCCCTTTCTTATCGAAGTGGACGGATAGCGAACCGCCACTATGAGCCCCCCAAGTACTTATTTGTTTTCCATTGATCATTGCCCAAGTGCGGACACTTCCTTCCTCCGAAGTGGAAGCGAGTACGTTTGAATCCGCTCGCCAAGAGAGACCGGTTACGGACTGCTTGTGACCATCCAATGTGTAGAATGTGTTGCCTGTTCGGGCTTCCCATATGTGCAGTCCGCCATTGCGGTCTGCGGAGGCTAAAAGGATTCCGTCCGGCGAGAACCTGACCTGAGAGACCCATTCGGAATGCTTTTTGATCTTGTAGAGGATTTCACCGCTGGCGAGATCGTAGACCTTTACCAACTTAGAAGGTCCCCCGATGGCTACCAGCGATTGATCTGGGGACAGATCGGCGGTGAGAATGGTGTCGTATTCTTCTCCAAGGGTTAAAATGCGTTTGCCCGTTTTCAATTCCCACCCTGCAACCTTGCCGGCTTTGCCTCCCCGACCACCTCCTGCAAGTACGATTTTCCCGTTTCTGCTGAAGACTAGGGACTCGATGAATCCTTCGTCGTAGGGTAGAATGCCCAAGAGGCTGAGGTTGTCAGTATTGTAAAGGAGAACCTGTTTTTGTCCCGCAATGGCTACGATAGGGGACCAAGGGGATACGGCCATTGCAGGAGGGGCGAATGCTCTCTGTGAAACCACGCTGGGCTCTAGAGAAAGATATTCGGGCATGGGTGGAGGCCCTTCCGGTTTTCCTATTGAAACTGAACCAAGAGCAAGATTCGCCGAGGGCTTCTTCTTCGTCATCGGCTTACCGGATGCCGTGGCAAGTAGCCCTTGATCTATCCAGAGTTTGATCTGGTCAAGGTTAGCTTTGGGAATCTTGTCTCCTTTCGGAGGCATGTGAGGTTCCTTCAGGCGAGCGGCCAAGAGGTACAGCAAACTGTTGGATGAATCTCCTGGTGAAGCGACCGCCCCGGAACTTCCTCCGGCGAGGACTCCGTTCATACTGGTGAGGTCGAGTCCGCCCTTTGCCTTGTCCGGGTTGTGGCAGGAATTGCATGATTCCTCGAAAAGCGGAATCAGGTCATCTTGAAAGTTAGGCTTTTCCGGGGTCGAGCTGAGCGAATGGGCGACGAACAGGGAACTGATTAGAGAATTTCTTAACGAAAATACCATGGTTCGTTATGATCGCTTGGGCGAAACGATCCGGAATTAGTGGTTGAAGATGAATTCCTTTGAATTGAGAAGCGCCCAAAAGACGTCTTCCAACGGTTCGACCGGTGAGTCGGTCCCGACTAAGGAAGCCATAAGATTTGCCTTTTCCTCGGCTCTCGGTTTTCGGGAATAACATCGCGCGTAGAGATCGTCGACGATTGCTTCCGGAGTCTTGCCTTCTTTGATGAAGTTGGTCACGACCTTTCCTTGTTTGATTCTGGAGTTGGTTACGTCGCCATTGAGTAAATGCAAGGCTTGGGAAAGACTGGGTTCCATTACCACTTCGCAGGAGCAAACGGTTTCACGCGTAGCTCGACCGAAGGTTGTAAGAAAATAATTGCTCACTCGCCCATCGGCAATCTGAATGGCCTTGGCTCCGAGAGGCAGTCCTTGAAATTTATTCTTTGTCTGGGTCACTTGGGAAATGGCATCGAGAAGGACCTCCGCCCTCAATCTTCTCAAGTGCGATCGGGCAAAATTACGAAGGTCATCCTTGTTCGATTCAGTTGTGGCGCTTGATAATTGGTAGGTTCTTGAATTGCAGACGTCCCGGACGAGTTTCTTGAAATCATAGTTGTACTCGGTAAAACGCTTGGCCAGTTCGTCTAGCAGTTGGGGGTTGGAAGGTGGATTGGACACGCGAACGTCGTCTACGGGCTCGATGATTCCTTGACCGAAAAAGTGCGCCCAGACGATATTTGCCAGGTTTCTCGCGAAGAAAGGGTTTTTAGGGGAAGCAAGCCATTCGGCCATGACTTCCCGCCTGTCCGCCCCTCGCTTGATTTCCGGAGCCTCGCCACCAAGGAATTTCGGTGGCATGGGCTTTTTGTGAACAGGGTGATTGATTTCGCCGCTCTTCCGGTTGTAGATGATTGATTCACGAGGATCGGCCGCCCTTTTGCGACCAATCTGACTGAAGAAGGAGGAGAAGGAATAATAATCGTCCTGCGTCCACTGGTCGAAGGGGTGATTGTGGCACTGGGCGCATTGTAAGCGCATGCCCATGAAAACTTGGGCAACGTTTTCGGTGATCTTAAGGCCATCCCGTTCAACCTGATAGTAGTTGGTTGAGGGAGTGACGAATGTTCCTCCGGTAGAGGTCAGTAATTCCCGGACGATTTGATCCATAGGAACATTGTTTGCGATCTTATCCTTAAGCCAGTTGAAGTAGAGCAAGGTTGCCTTGTAGCTCATGCCTTGGTTGTCATCTGTTTGGATCTGCAGGAGTTCGGCAAATTTCATTACCCACATCTCGGTGAATTCCTTGCGTTCAAGTAGACGGTCAATCAGCTTCGAGCGCTTGTCGGGAGAGGAGTCGGCAATGAAGCCCTCAAAGGTTTCCTTGTCGGGTAGGGTTCCCGTGATATCGAGATTTACACGACGTACGAAAACCTCGTCCGTACACAGTTCCGATGGAGTGATGCGAAGTTTGTGAAGTTTATCGTGCACGAGAGAGTCGACGTAGTTGTTTGCCGCCAATGAGGGACGTTCATACTTGAGACCCTCAGGTATGACGACTACCTGAACGCCCACTGTAAACACATTGAATCGGGCCATGACGAAGGACTCTCCTCTTTTCTCCGCAGTTACCAATCCTTTCTTGTCGACGGGGGCCGAAACCTCGTTGCTGGATTGAAAGACAGTCAATGGGGTGACGTCTCGGGTGGTGCCGTCGGAGTAATGAGCAAGCACGGTCATTTGCTGGGAGGAGCCTGCGCCCTCAAGTAAGGCGGAAGGGGGGAACAGTTCAATCCTTTCCGGTTTGGCAATGTCTTCGGGATCCTTGGGAGCTCCATCCCGCAGCCATCCAACAAGGGTTTTCCAGTGCTTGCTTTCCTTCTCAAAAAGTTTTCTTCCTGTATGCGGGACTGCCTCGATTGCTTTTTCCACAAGCAGGCTTTCCTCGGGGATGGCCAAGTTGATACGTCGGGTGCCTTCTTCTCGGGTAATTCTGTAATAGTCTCCTTTCGGATCGTAGCCAAAGAGCGAAAGCATAAACCGGTCCTGCCCCCTTGCTGATCCATGACAGGAACCTGTGTTGCAACCCGCTTTCAAGAATATGGGCATGACGTCGAGTTTGAAACTTACCGGTCTCTCGGTCGCAGCCGCCTTTACTTCAACGGGGATGGTTTTGGACATTCCTTGAAAAGATATCTTTATCTCGGTTTTACCGTCCTTCAAGGGGTAAAGAATCATGTCTTTCCACTCAACTACTCCAGCTTGGCTGAGAGAAAAGGATGACTCTCGGGTGACGTCCCGTGTCACGTCGTCATCGTATTTGGCTTGCACCACGATGGAGTTGAAATCCTCCTCGGTTTGCAAAAGAATTTTTGGGGGATAAGCCTCGAGCTGGATTATTTTTTTTGCCACCGCTTTTTTTCTCAAGGCCAATTCACGTTCCGATCGATGGTGAAGCTGGGATCCGGCAGGCCAATTCCCTCCTGTTTGAATCCACCTCGTCAAGACGTCTTTCTGAGCGGCGTTCAGAGGACCGTTCTTCGGGGGCATGACGTCATCGTCGTCGGCAGGGAGGTTTACTCTTTCGAGAAGGAGGCTGTTTGCGGGATCATTGGCTACGAGGGAAGGGCCTGACCCCCCTCCTTTCCTTGCAAAATGAAGGGTGTCCAGACGAAGTTTTCCCTTTTGCTTCTCGATACCATGGCATTGGATACATGCTGCTTCCAAGATGGGACGCACTTCCCGATGAAAGTCCGGGGCAATCACGGGCTGCGGTGGGGGAGCGCTCGTTTGAGTGACCTTTTTTGCAGCAGGTTTGGGTGCAGGTGCTTGAGCGGCGGGTACTGCGGGCTTCGCTTGGGCGGGAAGAAGATTCGCCTCAGCTTTGACCTTGGTTGCAGCGGTAGTCGGTTCGGTTTTTACCAGCGGCTTGTTCACCTCTTCGGCACTCCATGCAAACGAGCTAGAAATAAGGGAAAAAATGCAGAAAATTCTCATGCCTTAATTTAGTTCGCGCCCCCTTGAGCGGCCAATCTCAGTTGCTCGAGACGGCTAAGCGGTTTTTTCTTGGCTGGTTTGACCGGGGCTTTTGCGACAGCCTTTGGTTTTGGTTTTGCAGGTGCCTTCGGCTTTGGCGGAGGATTATCCAAGCGGATTTGTCCACCTTGGCCGACTGAGTGAGAAATCAGTTCACCCGAGTAGGGAATCTTGACGTAGCAGAAAAGGTTCTTGGTCAAACCGGCTCTGGATTTGTCTTCGGTCTGGATGGGGAAACTGATTTGCGAGGCATTGGAGTCGAACTCGACCTTGGTAGTCGCGGAAAACGGTGGAAGTCCTTTGAGCTCAGCGGTAGCCATACCCGCGAAAGGCCTTTGTACGCTCAGGTCGCAAAGCATCTCGCCTTCTTGTCCGCGTTGAACGGCAGTCAAATTGAGCTTCATGGACAGGTAAGGTTCCTCAATCTTCAAGTCGATGAAATCAGAAGCGGAGCGCCAAATGCCACCGCCGGGAGCAGATGTTTCAGCCTGTACTCCAATCTTCCAAACGCCAACGGCAGCACCACCATTGGCTGTAAGAGGGTAGTATCCTACGCTTTTGCCGGTGGCTATGCTTAATGAACTCTTCGCTCCGATCCCAGGAGGGCGCGTAAGAATGCGGACGGTCACTGCCTTGGTGAAATTTGCATCCCTGATGATTTCGACCTTCAAGTTGAGCGATCCGCTCTTTACGATAGGGCAGACAGGTTGGTGAAGCTTGACCTTGTAGGGCAGGGGGGCGACGACTGCCACGGCGAGACGGTCGACCTTTGTATCGTAATAGGTCCTATTGTTGGGCGGACCGTAAACCAAGGCGACGTTCTGGACGAAGTTTCCTTCCACAAGCTGTTTTTTCTCTGGGTTTTCGTACTTGAGGCGGAGGTCGACAAGCGAGTTGGCCAAAGGGGCGTCGGGGGCGGCGCGTAAGAGAATAGGAGAGCTTGTGAAGTTAGTGTTTACCATGGGGGCTTCCATGGTTACGCCTGCCGGAAGGTTTTTGGCTAGAAATTGGATGTCCCCGGTGAAGCTCTTGCGAGAAATGTTGAGTGCTGTGGCCACTTGGTTCCCTCGGGCGATAGGCAACATCTGCCTGGTTTGAGTATCCCGGTTACGGAATTGGGGGATGGTGGCGAGCACCTCGGGAGCAAATGCTTCCGTCTCTATCCGGTAAACGTGCTTGGGGCTTCCCTTGCCAAGATGGTCCGTGATTCTGAGGAGGTATTCGCCGTCCGAAGTAAACGTAAAGGTGATCAAGCTGTCGGGCCCATTGTTGGCATCGTCGTTTCCTTTGAGCGAAGTCGCCTTGCCGTCGCTCCCGATCTGGTAAAGGTTTAGTACGGGATCAAGAGGTGAGGATACGGAACGGGCATGTGCCCGGATGTTGAACTTTTGACCTTTTTTTGCCTTGAACTTGAAATAGTCATAGTCCATGTCTTCAGAAATTATTCCATCGAAGGCAAGTGGTAGTGTCAGTTCGGTGGCGGTCGCAAGTTTGTAGCTGTTGTTGGGCTCTTTATCGCGAATGGAGGGAAAGGGTGAGACGCGAATACGATTGGGGCTTGGTGAAGAAAGGTTGCTTTCAAAGTGATAATAGGCGAACTCATCGTCCTTGGAGTCTGATGGTAGGGATATTTGAGTTTTAAATTCTCCCTTGGCATCGCCGAGAAATGTGAATTCTTGCGTTTTTCCAGCTTCGCCGCCTGCAGGAAAAACAACCAGAGGGCGGGGGAAGTTGCCAACATGCAAGCGGTAATTGAAGTTGCTCGAGCCCTTGTAAGAGGAATCGCGAATCTCGATCCGGTAGACTCCGTCCGAGGGTGCTATCAAGCTCAATGTGCTGTCCTGGAGAAGCAATTCACTGTCATCCGAGGTTGCGAGCTCGAAGCGCTTGTCGTCTAGAACGGCGACGTAAGGATCGAAGAGGGCTCCGGACAAACGAATGGCCTCGACCTCTACGCTCAGGCGCTGGCCCTTGGTCGCATTTATTTCGAAGTAGTCGACGTCCTCGTTAATAATTACTCCGTTGACCGTAGTATTGACCGGGATGCCTTGCGCTTGATCGAATGCGGAATTCGGTTCCTCTTCCTTTAAGTTCGGAAATGGACCTACCCAAAAGGTATAAAGGTTGCTCAATCCCTCGTTGGTGCGAACCCTGAGATTGTGTTGTCCAAAAGCAGTTTCCTTGGAAATGGACAAGGAGGCTTTTAGCGAAGTGGATTTTTCCACGACGATATTCGTAGCCTTGATTCCCTCGGAATAAAAAAGCATTTCGGCCGCTTCATCCAGCCTTTGTCCCCGTATCCGTATCTCCTGAACGGAGTCCCGCATTCCTCCACGAGGAAGTAGGGAAGTGATTGTAGGTTCGACCGCTTGCAGAGACAGAGAGAAGGCAAGAGCGAAAAGCAACAAACGAAGGAATGTATTCATAATTGTGCGTGTAACGGTTTGCTCCTCAAAATTAGAAAGTTGAGGAAACTCATGCTAGGCTTGAAAACTCCTTGGTGAGGCTTTCTCAGGCGAGAAGGTCCTTGATGACCTTCCCTCCGTCCACGATTTCTATGGGCCGATCGCCGGGTGCCATCAGTTCCTTATCCGCAACAATTCCTATACGATCGTAAACGGTTGTTGCCAGGTCTTCTACGGACAGAGGATTTTCCTCGGGTGCAGTGGCGAAGGCATCGGAAGATCCGTAAACTTGACCGCGAGCAATCCCACCTCCCGCCAGCACGACGCTGAATACGCGCGGATAATGGTCGCGGCCGCTGTCCTTATTGATCTTGGGAGTACGGCCGAATTCGGAGGACATCATGATGAGGGTGCTATCCAACAAGCCTCTTTCTTCCAAATCCGAAACCAAGGTTGCGAAGGCTTGGTCAAGCTCGGGACCTTGCTTGTCGAAACCCGCTTCGATGTTCTGATGCATGTCCCATCCTCCGTAGGTAAGAGAAACAAAGCGTACGCCGGCTTCTACCAAGCGGCGGGACAAGAGCATGCGCTGGCCAGCCGTATTTTTGCCGTAGCGTTCCTTCATCTTGTCCGTTTCCTTGGTCATGTCGAAGGCTTCGCGCGCTTCCTTGGAACTTATGATCGAGTAGGCGTCGTTGTAAAACTTGTCCATGGCTCCAAGCGCATCGGATTTCTCCATATTACGGAAGTGACCGTCAACCGTGTCTAATAGACTGCGCCGCTTGGAAAAACGGTCATCATCAATGCCAGTGGGTAAGGAAAGGTCTTTTACCTTGAAATTATCTGAAGCTGGATCGGATCCCAGACCAAAAGGTCCGTGGGATGAGCTCAAGTACCCACTACCTGCAAATTCATTTGGCATTTTGGGGATGCAGACATAGGGCGGGAGGTTTTTCCTCGCACCGAATTCGTGGGAAATGACGGATCCGAAACTCGGATAATTCAAGGCAGGGCTAGGACGATACCCCGTGAACATATTGTGCGTACCACGCTCATGTGCGGCTTCTCCGTGGGTCATTGAACGACAAACGGTGATTTTGTCGGCAATTTTAGCCGAGTGCTTGAAATTCTCACTGAAATGAACTCCCGGAATCTTGGTCTTGATGCTTTTGAATGGACCGCGGTACTCGAGGGGAGCGTAGGGCTTGGGATCCCATGATTCTTGATGTGCCATTCCGCCGGGTAGGTAGATATGGATAACGTTCTTGGCGGTTCCTTCCTTACTCTCGTAGAACTTCTGCGCTCCGTGTGCCTTCATGCTCAAGAACTCGGGTAGACTCAGACCAAGCCCGCCGA
>CAWVZQ010000089.1:0-9712 GCA_963934405.1 uncultured Opitutales bacterium
AGGTTGTTAATTTCGATAAGCAGTTCAGGCCGGAGGTCCTCAGGATTGAGGGTTGCATTAATGGTGAGAAAAGGCTCCGGCAAATTGCCTCCCGTAATCTCTCTGACTGCCAGAATGAAAGCCTCTTGAAATTGAACTAAGTTTTCTTGTGGTAAGTTCATTCCTACGGCTGCGGGATGTCCACCCCAATGCGTGAGCAATTCCTTGCAGTGAGATAGGGTTTTGACCATGTCAACTCCTGGTATACTCCGTCCTGAACCTTTGTATTCACTTCCATCTTTAGCCAGAACGATGCAAGGTTTTTGAAGGCTGCTTGCCAGTTTGCCTGCCACGATGCCAACAACTCCGGGATTCCAGTGGTCTCCCTCCCCGAATACAACTACGGCAGGTTTGTCCGAGAAATTCTCTTCCGCCATGGCAACTGCTTCGGCGGTGAGTTCGGACTCTATTTCCCGCCGTTCGAGATTAAAGCCGTCTATTTTGTTCGCGAGAGTTTTGCATGCCTCGCGGTCTTCGCTCAATAACAGTTCCGTCGCAAATTCCGGCATATTGAGTCTGCCGCAGGCATTAATTCGCGGGGCTATGCGAAAGGTAACGTCTTCTGCATCTAACGAGGAGTTCGCGTCAATGCCAGACACGGAAATTAGGGACTCTAGTCCGATCCCAGGCTGATGAGCCAGATGCTTCAGTCCATATCGAGCAAGAATGCGATTTTCACCTCGCAGAGGCACCATGTCGGCAAGAGTACCGAGCGAGGCTAAGGCCAGATAATCTTTCGGGCTTATTCCCTTTGCCGCTTCGTCATCATTTTCTCGAAGGCTTTTAATTAGTCCGTGAGAAAGCTTGAAGGTGAGACCTGCGGTGCATAGGTTTCGCCAAGGTTCGCCTTTATCTTGGTGAAGGTGGGGATTAAGGAGTATGGCACCGTCGGGTGTGTCTGTTTTTGCTTGGTGATGGTCGACTACTAGAAGATCGATCCCCTTGGATTGAAGAAAGACGTACTCTTCGGAGGAATTCGTTCCGCAATCGAGAGCAACGACTAGGTCGATGTCTCCCATCTGCAAGCCTCGTTCGAGCACCGCGCAAGTCAATCCGTATCCCTCTTCCTTTCGTTTTGGCGTGATATGAGTGGGTTCGTTCCCCAGTGCGGTGAGAACACGGCTTAGCATAACAGTGGAAGTAATGCCGTCCACATCATAGTCACCTACGATAAGCACCGATTCCTTCTTGTCCAGAGACTGGATCAATCGATCTACGGCTTCCTTCATCGACGGAAGGTCGAAAGGATTCGCTAAATCACTTAGGTTTGGCTTAAGAAAGGCACGAGCAGAGTCTGCATCAGTAAATCCGCGAGCTACGAGGAATCGAGAAAGAATAGGAGAGATCGCAAGAGATCTCGAAAGCCTCTCGGCAGTTTCTTCGGAGACGGAATCCTCAACCCATCGCATGTAGATACCTTTGGCCGAAAAAGCTTTTAGGCCTCAAGTCTTGGATGAAGTTTGCCAGTCGTACTTTGGAATGAATTCACGTTCCTCGACATGCTTGCGGTCACCTTTGTGCCACCAGTAGAAAATGGGGCTGGCGATGAAAATTGAAGAGAAAGTGCCCGTTAAAATGCCGATTACGAAAACGAAGGCAAAGTCGTGGATGACTCCCGCGCCGAAAATCCATAGTGATAATGCGGCCATAAGGGTGGTGGCGCTAGTTATGATTGTGCGAGAGAGCACTCGATTGATTGCAATCAAAATGATTTTCCTCAGGTTCGTTACTGGATTCATTAGCAACTCCTCTCGAATCCGATCGAAAACGACGATTGTATCGTTTATGGAGTAACCTACGATCATCAGAATGGAAGCGAGCATTGGAGCGGTGAACTGGCCGGAGCAAAGGCTGCCATCTGAAAGATAACCCAGAAGGACAAAGAGCCCGACTGTCATCAACACATCGTGAATCGTTGCGATAACGGCACCCACAGCGTAACCGACTTCGAAGCGAAACGCTACGTATAGGAGTATTCCGAGTAGTGCGACCAATACCGATATGATGGCGTCACGTTGTATTTGCTCACTAACCGAGCCTCCAATTGTGTTCGAACCGACTTCCACCAAGTTGGCACTAGGATGGGCCTCATTCAGGGCAAGAAGAACATTGCTTGCATTTGCTTCGGTTTGGAGAACCAAATATTCGCCCTTGTCCCCGGAACCGACTTCGGACCGGTACAAATGTTGCACCTCACCAAGCTTTGAATCTTTAACAACTTTTTCTAAGTCTGCAGTCTCTATGCGCTGGTCGAAAGAGGCAATAAGCTCCTCTCCTCCCTGAAAATCAATTCCCAAAATGTTATCCTTTTGCTCGTTAACTGCAAATATGCCGATAGCTACGATTATCCAAGAGATGCCAAAAGCCAATCGCCGGTGTTTATGGAAATCGATTGGTTGCCGAGGTTCAGCTTTGGCAATTGCCTTGAAGCTGATCAAGTTTTTCACACCGTAGTGAAGGAGCAATTCCATGAGGAATCTGCTAACAACGAGAGCACAAAACATCGATACAAGTATGCCGATGGCAAGCGTGACCCCGAATCCTTTAACTGGACCCGTACCCAGCCATATCAGAATGGAGGCGGTTAAAAGGGTTGTGAGATTTGCGTCGATGATGGTGGAAAAAGCTTTTTCGTAGCCACCCGCCAAGGCCGCCTCAGCACTCTTTCCGGTACGCAGTTCCTCCCTGATCCGCTCGAAGATCAAGATGTTTGCATCCACTGCCATTCCCACCGTAAGCACTATGGCAGCTATGCCCGGCAGGGTGAAGGTGGCATGAAAGAGTCCTGCGAGTGCCGCCACAACAATAAGAACGTTTGTGGCAACGGAAAGCACAGCCACTACTCCCCCCCCTTTGTACCATGTAATCATAAAGGCGATGACCAAAACTGCTCCAAGCAGGCATGCCTTCGTACTGCTTTCCATCGCGTCTTCCGCTAGGGTGGGGGAGACCTCGTACTTCTCTCCGATGACTAAGGAAACCTTTAGGGGATTGTTTAAAATGTCTGACAGCATCTTGGATTCTCTGCGGGTGAAGGAACCCTCGATTACCGCACTCCCGCCATCAATGCGCTTCTTGACTGTTGGAGCACTTTCCAGAACTCCGTCGAGAACTACCGCCAATCGTCCGATTGCACCGGCCGTGTTGGAATTAGCTATTTCTCCAGTAAGTTTCCCGAACTCTTGTCCACCTTCGGAGGTGAAGTCCAGAGCTATGTACCACCCTCCCGATTGATCTTGGCGGGGAGCAGCTTTGTCCAATATGTCTCCATCGGCTTGCGGGTAGCGAGTTACCCAAGCAACTTCCTCGACGCGAGCATTGTTCCTCAATGCAACGAACGGAGTTCCGTCATCGTTTATCCACTCGTCATCCTCAAGTGGGTTGGCAGGAGCTGCGGGATCGATGCTCACCATATGAAAAGCCAGTCGAGCAGGGCGTTGGAGCTCTTCGATCATCTCAGGGTTTTGCTTTGTAGTGCGGTCAGGTATTTGTACTTCTATTGTGGTCTCGCCCTTCTTCCGAACAATCGTCTCTGCTACGCCAAAGGCGTTTAGGCGTTCACTCATAATCTCGACGACCTTGTCCATCGCGGAAGAATCGCCGTTTGCATTATCTAGAGTTGCATTATCTTCTTCAGCTGAAGGTTGGATTTCTAGAGTGAATGCCACTCCTCCTCTGAGATCTAATCCTTTTCTTATAGATGCTTGAGAATTGCGAAGGAGTGCGCGAAGAACAATTTCGTTACGCTTTTCACGATCTTTTTCATAGGAGGCACGGATGCCAGGTTTAACGGCAAATGGAAGCAAACGGGAAGCCACTGTCCCGAGAACGCCTGTAGGTGGCTTGTAGTACTCTGCATAGTCCAGACGGTTTTGCGTGGCGAAGTCTTTAAGGCTCTTGAAATTAACTTTTTCGTCAGTGGAGAGACCTTCTTTGACCTCGTCCAGGACTTTTTCGAATTTTAGGTAGTTCGGATAAAGCGTGGCGTTGGCGTCGCTAGTAGATTGGGATAGGGCATATTCACCCAGATCCTGATCATCGAAGGGAGTGATTAGGGTGAAGCTGACTAAGACGAGAAACGCAGTCGGCAAGAATTTCCACAACACGTTTTTGGGCATGACTTATTTTAATTTGAAAGGAAACGTTGTTGCCTGCGAAAGAAAGAGGCGGGCAATAACTGGGGTGGGGTTGAAGAAACTAATCAATTTTCGCAGCGATGGCTTCTTTGGCTACCTCTATCTTCACATTCTCGCCGATGCGTAAAACAAAGCGATCGTCCTTCACTCCGGTCACCGTGCCGAAAATGCCGCCAAGAGTTTTGACCTGAGTTCCCTTTTCGAGAGCCTGTACCATCTTGTCGTGCTGTTTCTGCTTTTTTCTCTGAGGTGCGATCAGCAAAAAATAGAAGGCTACGAGAATAAGAACCATGGGCAGAAAAGACATAAAGCCTCCGCCCTGTTCGTCGCCTGTGGGAGCCATTGCTAACCACCCTTGGTATTCGATCAGTTTATCGCACATCATAATTTTTGAAAAAGGTGAATATGTTACCTACTCTGCCTCCCTTGGCAAGCCTATGATGACCCGATTTATAAATGTAATCCTTCTCCATTCTAAGAAGGTTCAGTTCCAGTTTTGTGTTCTGGGAAAAATTCTTTCGGCAAACCTCTTACGTGAATATCCTGTTGGGGGAAGGGTATTTCAATTCCTCCCTCCCTAAAGCGATCCCATACGGCCAATAGCAATTCGCTTCGCACATTGCCTACGCCGTTGGATGGGTCCTCTATCCAAAAACGTAATTCAATATCTACCGAGTTGTCCCCAAAACCCGTAACAAGGCAGCGTGGTTCATGACTATTTATAATTCGAGGTATTGATCTTGCGGCGTCTAAGCATAAATCAATGGCTTGCCTAGGGTCTGAGTCGTAAGAAATGCCAATGGGTACTCTGACTCGCACGTTCTTGTCGCTGAATGACCAGTTGATTACCTTGTTAGTGATTAAGTTCTCGTTTGGGATCAGGTGTTCCTTGCCGTCACGGGTAATTACTGATGCGTATCGAGCTCGTAGTGAATTTATCCATCCGTAGGTACCGTCGATCTCGATGACGTCGCCCGGTTTGATCGAGCGGTCCAGCAGCAATATGAGTCCGCTGACCAGATTTGAAACCACCTTTTGTAGGCCAAAACCTATGCCTACGCCGACCGCACCACCAAGTAATGCAAAAGAGGATAAATCCAGTCCAACGGTGGACAGGGCTACGGCAAAGGAGAAAAAGACAAGGCCTATCCGCATGATCTTGCCAAGTAGGACCTGAAGGGATGGCGGGAGGTGAGGGAGTTGACGGATGCGGATTTCGCCTGCTGTCGCGAGCATTGAAGTGCCCCATAGCAATCCAAGTAAAATGCCTATGCCATTGAGTAAGTCTAGGGCTGAAATTTCGGTGCTTCCGATGCTGAAGCCCAATTTTCTTAGCAAGTCTACCGTTGCTCCCAAAAGTCCGAAACTGTGCAGGGTGGCAACTCCGAAAGCCACTACGGCTACCAATCGCAGCCACGCCCGGCTTTTTATGAAACCTGAAACTAGCCGAAAAATCCCCCAAGCTCCGGCAACGCTGGTGAAGGGCCGAATAAGGTCACGAGTGGGCGTATGGTATTCGTAAAAAACGATCACCGTCAGCAAGCAGAGCGACAAAAGGAATAGCGGGGCAACCATTCGCTCAAGCGCCGCCCAGATCTTTCGCAACAAAGGGGGGGGATTCGGATTCTCCGCTAGAGGATGAATCCGCCATTTTGTTAGGCGAGTGGCAATGAAGGTAACGCAGATCAATCCTGCCATCAACAGCAGTTGCAACCTAACGGAAGGATCATCCAGAAAGGATTGAGCGGTTTCCCAATCCAAGCTTATGGCAAGCGAATCGATTATGCCCTCGAAGTACATTTTTTATCTATAAGTGAATGAGTCGATGGAAGTGGAATTATCCTACTAAGTACGGCCATGTGATCAACAATTGTACTAAACCGATCAAGAAACCAAGAACTCCTCCCACAATCTCGATAAATCGGAATTCTTTTTTCATGATGGAGAAGAGCATATCCTCCAATTTGTCGCTGGAAAAGTTTTCCACTTTTTCACGCACCGTTGCCTTTACGTCAATTTCGCTTTCAAGCTTTTTTGCGATCTCATCCGATGCTTCGGTTAGCAAACCCTTCAGTTCCGAAAGAAACAGACCGCTCACCTTGGTTATCATCTCATCATTCAGGAACATGGAGAGCATGGGAAATGTCTTTAACAGTTTTTCGCTGATTGTTTTTTCGATGCGTCTGGCCGCTATGCCAGCTATCTCGTCGCTTCCCGCGACCTCGCGGAGTTTGCTTGTTACATCTGAAATGGAAAATAGTTCTTCCGAGACGATCTCCCCAAGTTTTTCGGCAAGCGCTGCCTGCCGTTTTGGGAAAACTCCCTGAATCCGAAGCAAACCTAAGGCATTTACTTCTTTTCGAGGATGAAAGAGCATCTTGACCGCGAGAAAGTTGGTCAACCAGCCTATCCCGCCCGCTATAAACGGAAGTATAAATATCAATTCTTTTGGCATATGGATGATATTAAATTTTTTTCCAGTTTCAAAAAAAGTCACCTTGTGTTAGTAAAGCAGTTGTGGGCAAGGATGTTTTGAGATTTCTTCTTATTCTATTATTACTTTTTTCCGCATCTTGCGCAAAGTTCGTGACCAAACCGTTGAAACTCGCCGTTGATCTGACATTTAAACCTGTAAAAATCATCACGGATGCAACGGTGGACTTGGTGGAGAAACCCGTTCGCAAGGTTGTGGAAATCGCTAAACCGAAAAATCCACTAAAGGCGTTTCGCTAAACTCTTTTTTCGTACTGCATAAAAAAGGCCGCAGAGGCGGCCTTTTTGATATTTCAAGGTTAGATATTCGTTAGGTTGTTCGAGTTGTCGGTTCCAATTTCAGTGAAGCAGAATTGATGCAGTAACGAAGACCTGTTGGAGGAGGACCGTCCGGGAACACGTGACCGATGTGCGATCCGCAGTTGGCGCAAGTGGTCTCTTCGCGGATCATGCCGTGACTGGCGTCCGTTCGCTTAGTGACACTTTCGGGATCTATTGAATCCCAGAAACTTGGCCATCCCGAACCTGAATCGTATTTTGCTGCTGAACTGAACAGCGAAACTCCACAAGCAACGCAGTTGTATGTCCCCTCAACCTTACAGTCCCAATATTTACCCGTGAAAGGTCTTTCAGTCCCCCCTCCACAACAGACGAATTGCTGTTCCTCCGTGAGGTGAGAAATGTCGCAACTCAAATTTTTGTCAGGAGAAGAACTCATTAGAATACCCCTATTTTCTTCGCCTTGCTCCGAAACCGCCACTGTTTCCGAATCCACGATTACGTTTACGCGAAACGGGGTTCGATGAAGGTAGCATCTCGGATGGGGTTTCGCGGTAAGGGAATCCTTCGAGTTCCTCTCTCGGCAACGGGTTGCCTAGCAATCGTTCGATGGCATCAACTCTTGGCAAGTCATCCGGAGCAAATAACGTAAATGCCTCTCCTTCAGTTTTTGCTCGTCCGGTTCTGCCAATTCGATGCACGTAGTCTTCCGAATGCTGAGGTACGTCATAATTAATCACATGCGTAACATTAGAAATGTCAAGTCCTCTGGAAGCAACGTCAGTGGCTGATAAAATTTTGACCTTCCCCGTTTTGAAGTCCTGCAAGGCTTTCGTTCTGTCGGATTGTCGCATGTCGGAATGTAGTACACTCACTTCTCTACCATGTTCCTCAAGCCACCTGCTTATCCTGTCGGTTCCTCTCCTTGTTTGAAAAAAGATGATCAAACTGTCGAAGTTTATGGTTTTTAGAAGAGCTACCAGCAAATCGAATTTCTGGATGGCGGGTACAGGAAAGAGTGCGTGTCTTACCGTTTCGGCCGCAGAAATATTTATATCAATTTTGATTACTGCAGGGTCCTTAAGAGCCCAGTCAGCTAATCTGCGAACTGAATCTGGAATTGTTGCCGAAAATAGAAGGGTTTGCCTAGTCCGAGGGGTCTTTTGGATGATTTTTGTAACGTCCTCGATAAAGCCCATGTCCAGCATGCGGTCGACTTCGTCGAGAATCAATATCTCAATGTTCTTTAGGTTCAAGTTACCCTGACCAATATGATCGATAAGACGACCCGGGGTAGCAACGACGATATCGGGACCTGCTCCAAGTTGTTCGAGTTGTTTGCCATATTTGACGCCGCCGTACAGCAACGCCATATTCAAACCCAAGTTGTGCCCGTAATTCCTGAAGTTTTCTTCAATTTGAATGGCAAGTTCTCGAGTCGGCGCCAAAGCCAATACCCGACAAGCACCGTGTTTGCCCAAACGATGCAAGGCCGGCAAGGCAAAGGCTGCAGTTTTACCAGTTCCGGTCTGTGCGGAACCTACCAAGTCACGACCCTCTAAAATAATTGGAATTGCGTCCAATTGAATAGGGGTAGGTTCTTCATAACCTCGATCGGAAACGGTTTGAACGATCTTATCGCTAAGGCCAAGTGTGGCAAAATTCATATTTTTGTCTTTATAAAGGGGCGGGGTAGGTTATTTAACAAATAACTCCGATGACCCAAAATGGAAGTAACCCTTAAGCACAAGCATAATCCTAAATATCGAGGAAGAATCGCACCCACGCCTTCAGGCTATCTCCATGCAGGTCATGCTCGTACCTTTCGAGTAGCATGGCAACGGGCACGAGACGCCGGAGGTTCATTAGTCTTTCGAAACGACGACCTTGATGCTGATCGATGTCGACCTGAATTCGAAAGAGCTGCGATCGAGGATCTCAGGAGTTTGGGATTGGATTGGGATGAAGGACCCGACGTTGGTGGAACCTATGGACCGTACAACCAAAGTGAAAGGCATGAACATTATCTCGCGGCATGGCAGAAACTAAGAGATGCAGGTATGATATATCCATGCAATTGTTCGCGAAGTGAGATAAAAGCCTTCAATCAAAAGTCCATTGATGGAGCAGAATTTCTTTTTCCTCCTCAACTACGACCCAAAGAAACGGAATTACGACTAACCGAAGAACCAGGTGAAGTGAATTGGAGATTTCGTACCGCTTTATCTGAAGAAATTTCATTTGTGGATAGAAATTTAGGCGTACAAAACTTTAAAGTCGGAGAGGATTTTTCCGATTTTCTGATTTGGCGAAAAAATGGGTATCCATCATACGAACTAGCAACTGTTATCGATGAAATTAATATGTGCATTACCGAAATTGTGCGTGGTTTAGACCTACTGAAATCATCAGCAAGGCAGAACCTTATATTTTCAGCTTTAGGGGGAACTTCTCCAGCATTTTATCACTGTGAAATAATGACGGATGAGAATGGTCGCAAACTATCCAAGTCCGATAGAACTCTACCTCGACTCTCTCTTCCTTTTTAAGTATTCTTGAGCTTTGACTACAGATAGGAATTCATACTGTCCGTGGAGGCGAGCGAAGACATAACCTGGCCATCCGTCTAAAAATCCTTTTTGCCAGATATATACATATAGAAAGCGTAATGTCGGCCGAAAAGGTAGCATCCTGAAAATCCTTCGTAAACGTCTTTTCCCCTTCACTTGATCGTTCTGGAGTGAATGTGGATCGTCCTTGCATGT
>CAWVZQ010000090.1:0-9586 GCA_963934405.1 uncultured Opitutales bacterium
GACTCATAATCGCCAGGTCGTCGGTTCGAGTCCGACAGGGCCCACCATCCCCGAGATAGTTGAGCCCAGTAATCAGGCTCGGAACCTAGCGCCTCTTGCCTCTTGCAACCTGTTTGGCAAAAGCGAAACGGGCTTCGGCTTCAAGGCGATCAATTTCTGCAGCGTCTATGTTGCTCTTCTTGCCTTCCTCGAGAGCCTCTTGAGCTCGCTTGACGGCTTCCTCGATTTCAGTGTCGTCGATCTCCTCGACGTTGATTGCTTGATCGGTAAGGATGGAAACTTTGTCGCCATAGACCTCTATGAAGCCGGAACCAACGGCGAGCATCTCGATTTCCTTGCCCCGGTGCACTTGGATCTCACCTGCCTTGAGCTTGGCGATGATAGGCACGTGGTGGGGAAGGATATGCATGCGCCCCTCGGAGGTCGGCAGACCCACCTCGTCTACGGTCTCGGAAAAGACCTTGGCGTCGGGGGTGACGATTTCGAGGAGGAGGGACATGGTGCGAAGTCGGTTGTAAAAGGAGGGAAGGAAATTAGTCGTCGCTTTTCTTCTCGATAACGGAATCCATGCCGCCCTTCATGTAGAAATCGTTTTCGGCTACCTCGTCTAGTTCCCCGTCGAGGATCATGCGGAAGCCGTTTATGGTATCGCTGACGGACACGTATTCGCCTGCCACGCCGGTGAAGACTTCCGCCACGTGAAAGGGCTGGGAAAGGAACTTCTGAATCTTGCGGGCCCTGAACACGGTTTGCTTCTGCTCGGGGGAAAGCTCGTCGAGACCTAGAATGGCAATGATGTCCTGCAAGTCCTTGTAGGACTGGAGGACCTCCTGTACCCCGCGAGCGACGCGGAAGTGTTCTTCGCCCACGATCTCGGGAGAGAGAGCGTTGGATACCGAGGCCAGAGGATCCACGGCCGGGTAAATGCCGAGTTCCGCGATGGAGCGCTCCAGAACGATGGTGGAGTCGAGGTGGGCGAAGGTGTTGGCGGGAGCGGGATCGGTAAGGTCGTCGGCTGGGACGTAGACGGCCTGAAAGGAGGTGATGGAACCTTTGTTCGTGGATGTGATGCGCTCCTGCAGGATGCCCATTTCCTCGGCCAGCGTGGGTTGGTAACCAACGGCAGAGGGCGACCGACCGAGCAGGGCGGACACTTCCGAACCGGCCTGGGAGAAGCGGAAAATGTTGTCTACGAAGAGGAGCACGTCTTGGCCCATTTCATCCCTGAAGTATTCCGCCATGGTGAGACCCGACAGGGCGACGCGCATGCGGGCCCCGGGAGGCTCGTTCATTTGACCGTAAACGAGAGCCACCTTGGATTTGGAGATATCTTCTTGGTCGATGACCCCGGCGTCCGACATTTCGTGATAGAGGTCGTTGCCTTCGCGGGAGCGCTCCCCTACCCCGGCGAACACTGAGTAACCGCCGTGCCCCTTGGCGATGTTGTTGATGAGCTCCATGATGACAACCGTCTTACCTACGCCCGCTCCGCCGAAGGCTCCAACCTTGCCGCCCTTGATGAAGGGGCAAATGAGATCGATCACCTTGATGCCGGTTTCGAGGATTTCGGCCGTGGTGTCCTGTTCCGCAAGGGTGGGAGGAGTGCGGTGAATGGGCCGCGTGTGCTCGGTCTCGCAGGGACCGAGGTTGTCCACGGTATCCCCCACTACGTTGAATATGCGCCCAAGAATCTTGTCGCCGACAGGCACGGAGATTGGGGCCCCGGTGTTGGAGACGTCCATGCCGCGAACGAGCCCCTCGGTGGAGGACATGGCGACAGCGCGAACGCGACTGCTCCCAAGGTGCTGCTGCGTCTCGAGGGTAAGGTCGACGTCCTCTTCCGCTCCGGCCGGGCGGAAATTAATCTTGAGGGCATCGTAGATTCCGGGAACGCAACCCTCCTCGAATTCGGCGTCGACTACGGCGCCGATGACTTGGACGATCTTTCCTGTATTGTTTTTTTCGCTCATCTGACTTGGTGAAGATAAAAGTGGATGTTTGGAGAAAAGTACTAGGCCCCGTCGGTAAAGGCGGCGGCGGAGAGTTCGATGATTTCTTGAGTGATGGCAGCTTGCCGTGCTCGGTTGTACTGGAGGGTAAGGTCGTCGACTAAGTTGCCTGCGTTGTCAGTTGCGTTCTTCATGGCTACCATGCGGGCACTGTGCTCGGAGGCTTGGGATTCGAGAATCAACTGATAAATTTCCTGCTTCACGTATAGAGAGGCAAGCTCGGCCAAGATTTCCTCGCGTCCCGGCTCGAAGAGAATTTCGCGAGAGTCCTTGGCTAACTCGTCGTCGGGCGAACCAAAGCGAGCGTGGAGGGTGGCCAGCATCGTCTCAAGATCGGAAAAGGGGAGAAGCTGAACAATCTCGGGCTCTTGCTGCAGGGTGTTAACGAAACTGGTGTAGGCGACCTCCACCGTATCGATGTTTTCCTCCAGATATTGATGGAGGAGAAACTCGACTACTTTGCGCACCTCGGAAAAGGGGGCTCGGTCGGACACCGTGAAGTCCGCCAACAAATCACGTCTGGTTCGCGAAAGGTATTGAGTGGCTCGTTTACCAACGGCTACGAACTTGGCCGATGCATCCACTTCGTGTACTACCCGAAAGAGGTTTGCGTTAAGAGCCCCGCAAAGGCCTTTGTCGGTGGAAAGGACTAGAATCCCTCGGTGTTTCACGGGGCGGCTCTCGAAAAAAGCCTGTCCCGACTCCTGCACGTTGTTGGAAAGAGAACCGATTACGTCGGCAAGCAATAGAGCGTAAGGACGACCGCACTTTGCAGACTCCTGCGCCCGCTTCATCTTGGAAGTCGCCACCATCTGCATCGCCTTGGTGATTTTGCGGGTGTTCTTTACGCCCTTGATGCGGTTGCGAATGTCGCGGGTGTTGGCCATTTGAGCTATGCGGTGATGGAGCCTCTATAAAGATAAGAGAGAATCGCCGGTTTCAGGCGAAGGAACGTTTCCAGTCTTCGACAGACCTGCGAAGGTCTTCCTCGATGCTTTCGGTGAGGTTTCCTTCCTCGTGTATCTTTTGGACGACTTCCTTGCCGCTTCCGGTAAAGTATTCCTTGAGGCTTTCCACGGCTGCCGTGATTCGGGATACGTCGATTGTATCGAAAAAGTTGTTTTCCATGGCCCACATGACCCCGGTCTGGACTGAAACAGGAACGGGGCTATAGACGCCTTGCTTGAACATTTCCACAATGCGCGCACCTCGACCAAGTTGCGCTTTGGTGGCGGCATCCAGATCGGATTCGAACTGAGAAAAGGCGGCCAGTTCTCGAAATTGGGCAAGTTGCAATTTCACCTTACCGGACACTTTCTTGTAAGCCTTCACCTGTGCCGCCGAACCAACCCGCGATACGGACAGGCCAACCGACACTGCGGGACGTATGCCCTTGTTGAAAAGATCGGTCTCAAGGAAAATCTGCCCGTCGGTGATGGAAATGACGTTGGTGGGTATGTAGCCCGCGACGTCTCCCATCTGCGTTTCAATGATGGGCAAAGCAGTGAGGGAACCGTTGCCGCTGTCCTTGTTGAGACGGGCGGAACGCTCGAGGAGCCTTGAGTGCAGGTAAAAAACATCACCGGGAAATGCTTCGCGACCGGACGGACGTTTCAAGATAAGTGAAATTTGTCGATAGGCGACAGCGTGCTTGGAAAGGTCATCGTAGACGATGAGGGCGTCTCTCCCGTTTCTCAAGAACCACTCGCCCATGGCACACCCCGAGTAAGGGGCTAGGTATTGGTTGGCGGGATTGTCGGCTGCGGGAGCCGCGACCACTATAACGTAATCCATGGCCCCGTTGTTCTCCAAAGCCTTGATAGTACGGGCAATGTTGGAGTTCTTCTGACCAACGGCAACGTAGATGGAATAAACGGGACGAAAATCAGGGTCACCGCTTTCTTCGCCCAGCTTGTTTATTTTCGCTTGGTTGATGATGGTGTCGATGGCGATCGTGGTCTTGCCCGTGGAGCGATCCCCGATGATCAATTCGCGCTGACCTCGACCGACAGGAATCATGGAATCGATGGCCATAATGCCCGTTTGCAGCGGTTGGTCCACCGACTGCCGCGGGATAATGCCCGGAGCAATCCGTTCGACCGGATAATTCTCGCTTGAGTCGATAGGGCCCTTCTCGTCAATGGGGCGTCCGATGGCATCCACCACCCTGCCCAACAAACCCATACCTACCGGAACGGAAAGCAAGCGACCGGTGGTTTGGACTTCGTCGCCTTCCTTCAAACGACTCGCATCGCCCAAAATGACACAACCGACCGAATCTTCCTCCAAATTCAAGGCAATTCCGGAAACGTTGTCCGGAAACTCGACCATCTCGTTGAACATTACCTTGGAGAGTCCGTCCACACGGGCAACGCCATCGGCCAAAGTCGTGATGCGCCCGACGTTCGTCCGAGTGGCATCCGTGGAAAGGCTTTCGATTTCCTTTTTTATAAGTTCTGTAATATTGCTCATTGCTTAAAGAATATTCGTGGGAAGGAGGGAAAGTTCGTAGGTAAAGGTCAACTCAAGACTCTTACGAGGGGACGAAGACGGGTGGCTGCCGAATCCTCGTAGACATCGTCACCCACCTTGACCCGAATGCCGACAAGTAAATCCGGGTTTTCGCGCAATTCAACTTCGATGATACGGCCGTACTGTAGCGATAGTTTCTGCTTCAAGGATTCGATCGCTTCGTCGTCAGGTTTTCCGGCAAACTCCACTATGGCTACGCCCTTGGATAACTCGCGTTTAATGTGATCCAAATACAAGTGAAGCAAAAATTTGTGTTCGCGGGGTGGATTCGCTCGAAGAGATTCGAGAACCTCGCGAACTTTCTCATCGACCACCCTGCCCTCTTCGTCGAGGGAAAGCTGTATCAGTTTTTTCGAGATTTCTCGAATGCGGGAGGATGCAGTCATTTGTGGAAAGGAAACAAGTGAGAAACGAAAGTCCTAGTTCGAAGACAACTTGGCTTCGCGCGCTGCGGCGTCACTGAAGCGATCGCGTTCGTCAGTGTTCAACTCACGTCCCAAAACCCGTGACGTCGCCATCACCACGAGCGATGCGATTTCCTCACGGGCCTCCTCAAGCACACGTTGCTTTTCCAGTTTCATGGCATCACGAGCCTTGGAAACGATATCGGCGGCCTGTGTTTCAGCCTCTTCGCGCTGGCTTTCTAGATGTGCCTTCGCTTGGTCACGGGCCTGAGCAACAGTTTTTTGGGCTTCAACAGAGGCATCCTTCAGGGTCTCTTCTTGCTTGCGATCGGCTTCCTCAAGTTGAAGCTTAATTTTCTCCGCATTTTTTAGGGAATCCGCAATCTGCTCCTCTCGCTCCTTAACCGAGGAAAGAATGCCCTTGAAGGCGAATCTCCAGATCAAGAAGGCGACAACGGTGAAATTCACGGCTTGGGCAAACAATAGATGCCAATTAACACCAAACTTTTCGGTGATACCGTGAATGGTTTGCTCAAGGCCGCCTGCGGATGATAATATCTCTATCATGTCATCGGTGTGTCATGGAAATAAAGTTTGCTCAGGAATGCGATAATCCCTTGCAGTTATTAAAGAAACAAAGCGTAGAAGGCGATCGCCTCAGCTAATGCCATGCCGATGATGGCCTGCGTTAGAATCTTGCCGGATGCGTCGGGGTTACGCCCTACGGCCTCAGTGGCCTTGTATGCGGCTAAACCCACCCCAATGGCTGCTCCAAGGCAACCGAGACCAGCTTGGATCGACTTCAAATCTCCTGTTACTTCTGCCAATACTTCGAACATGTTATTTTCCTTTTCCTTTTAATTTTCTGATTGTTGGCCCGACGCCCACTCACGCGGATGATCCCGACGGGAAAATAGTTTAGTGCTCTTCTCCATCTCCATGGTTGCAAATCAAGCCGATATAAACCGAAACCAGCAGCATGAAGACCAAAGCTTGCACGATGCCGATGAGTACTTCAAGAAAGTAGAAAGGCAAGGGAACCACGCCCATCATAATGTCCGAGAGCCAAGCGGGGGCTCCGAGCTGATTACCCATCTCGAACATGCTGTGAAGCAGGCTCTCTCCACCGAAGACGTTTCCGAACAGTCGGAAACTCAGGGAAATCGGGCGAAACGCGATCGAAACAATCTCGATGAAGCCGACAAGGAGAAAAATGACGCCGAGGAGGTAGAACATTCCCCAATGCAGCTCTCCCTTGTTGGCCTTGTTGCCAAACCAGTCCTTGAGGATTGCCTTGGGTCCTGCGTAGCGAAAAATGAAATAGAGCCAGGCGATGTTGGCCACAGCTGCTAGCGCAAAGGTCATGTTAAGATCCGCGTTGCCAGGTCTTATAAACGCTGTCCAATCACCGTGCAAGTCCTTGGTGTAAAGGGTTCCCACTCCGGGCAGCAAACCACTCAAGTTGTTCACGAGAATAAAGACAAAAAGACCACTAAGAAGCCAGAAAGCCGGGAAAAAGACACGACGGCCCACTATCGGTTCAACAATATCCCGCAATCCGCCAATCACGGATTCGACAACCAATTGACCTCGAGACGGAACAAGGGAAGGCTTACTCACCAAGGCCTTTACGATTACTATAAGAAGCAAAGAGACCACCCAGCTCGTTACCATTGAGTTAGTGATTGGAAGATTGCCCACGTACCACAAGGGCTGGGCAGTAATGCTCACACCATCACTAGAAGCATGAAGGTGGATTGCTGACATAAAAAACCAAAATGTGCAGAGAACTTTAAGCACTTTTATCAAGATTTAATAAAAGAAGGAGTTATAAGTTAAAATAAGATGAGGTCAATGTGGATTTTCTCTTTTTTCGGCAAAAACAAAGCAAAAATGGAGCAATTATAGACCAGGAGATAGAGGCTGCAGATAGAATATGATTAAATAACCGGTTTACGGTTCCTTCTCGTTGCAGCGAGTGGCGATGAAGGTTTGGTGCACCGGTAAAATATTCTGGAAGAAGGTCTCGTGTTCAAAAGGCCATACGGCTTCAGGTTCAATATTCCATGACTCGATCCCGTTTACCTGGTCCATAGCCCAAGCAAAGTAATCTTCATGATCGGTACGGAAACACAATTCGGCATTCAGGACAGAGCGAGAAGCGAGCAAATCGAGAAAGGGATGCTGAATGAGGCGACGCTTGTGGTGACGTTTCTTGGGCCATGGATCGGGAAACAAGAGAACAGTTCTTTTAAGAAGTAAATCGTCAGGCAAGTTTTTAAGAAACTCATTGGCTTCCGTTTTAAAAAAGAAAAGATAAGGAAGTTCGCGCTTTTCCCTTTTACTGTTTGCCTTATCTATTCTCTTGGTAATCAAGTCGATACCAATACATGGGTCGTCGGGCTTACCTTCGGAATAGGCGGTTAGCCAGTGCCCGTGACCACATCCGATCTCTAAGGTCAGACCGTCCGCAAGACGATCCTCGGGAATGGTCGAGAGGCATTCCTCGCCGAAGAGTCGAATACGTTCTCCACGAGTTGCTAGGTCAACGTACTGCTCGCGAAAAAGGTCACTCACTACCCTACCCTATCATTACCTGCGTTCTTTCCCACAAGGATTACCATCAGCACACTGACGTCCGAAGGGTTGACGCCGGAAATACGACCTGCCTGCGCAAGCGTGGAAGGGCGAACCCGCGAGAGCTTTTCAATACTTTCCTTGCGTAACCCGGGAAGGTCTTCATAGGAAAAGTTGGACGGAATCTTGACCTTTTCGGACTCTGCTAGCTTGGCGACATTGCGAAATTCCCGCTCCAAGTAACCGGAATAGGTCGTGCGGTATAAAACTTCATCTCGCGTTGGACTGGGCAAACGCAAGAAATCGCAGGGAAGGGCATTCACTCCCCCACCCTTCCGCAGATGGACAGCGGCAGTAATGCCACCTTCTACCTTAAACGTTTCAAATTCGTGTGTCCATTTTTCGACATTAGATAACTTTTCCTTCACGGAGGCAAGCCGAGTGGATGAAAGAACTTCAAAACGCTCGGAGTGTTTCAACATACGAAGTTCGGCGCTTCCATGATTAAAGAGCAAGCGGTGCTCCGCTCTACTGGTGAACATACGATACGGTTCAGTCGTGCCTTTTGTTACAAGATCATCAACGAGTACTCCTAAATACCCTTCATTGCGACCAATAACCAAGGGTTCTGCGCCACGGACCTTGGCAACGGCATTTAAACCTGCCAATAGACCTTGCCCAGCAGCTTCCTCATAACCTGAGGTGCCATTTATCTGACCTGCAAAAAATAGAGATTCCAGTATTTTGGACTCAAGGTTGCGGTGTAATTGAGTAGGTGGAGCATAGTCGTATTCCACCGCATAAGCAGGTCTAAGAATGATAGCTTCCTCGAGTCCGGGTATGGTTTTTAAAATCTCGTGTTGAACGGAAAATGGCAAACTTGTGGAGAGACCGTTGACATACCATTCATCGGTATTAATTCCTTCCGGTTCCAACTGAATACGGTGTGAGTCCTTGTCGGTAAAACGAACAATCTTGTCCTCGATGCTTGGGCAATAACGAGGGCCGGTTCCAACAATTTCTCCACAGTAAAGAGGAGACAGTTTTAGGTTCTGTCGGATAATTTCGGAAGTTTCATCTGTGGTTCGAGTAACGCGACACGTCACTTGAGCGCCACCTCCAAATGGAAAGCATGCCAGATGATGATTCCCATGTTCCACGTGGAACCAACGCGATGAATGTTCCATGTGGAACATGTCGTCTTCGGAGCGAGTGTCATGAAAGGCGAAAAAGGTCGGGTTTTCGTCCCCAAACTGTTCCTCGAGCTGGTCAAGCTTGATGCTTTTACCTAAAAGCCGTGGCGGCGTACCAGTTTTAAAACGTTCAAGTTTTATCCCATACTTCAGGAAATCTGATGACATGCCTTTGGCCACATGATCCCCGAGGCGACCTCCTTCACTCTTGTTTTGTCCGACATGCATGAGTGCTCGAAGGAAAGTTCCTGTGGTCACGACCACAGTGGATGCAAAAAATTCCAGGTCTAAACTAGTGCGAACCCCAATGCATTTGCCATCCTCCACGATCAAACCCGTGACCATAGTTTGAAATACCGTAAGGTTTTCGGCGAGTTCCAACACGTGCTTCATCCTACATTGGTAAGCCTTTTTGTCACATTGGGCTCGTGGAGCCTGAACCGCTGGTCCTTTGGATGTGTTAAGTAATTTAAACTGTATGCCTGTGAAATCGGTATTTAGCGCCATTTCGCCGCCAAGGGCATCGATTTCTCGCACTATCTGACCTTTGGCTTGGCCACCAATCGCGGGATTGCAACTCATTTGGGCTATAGTGTCCACGTTACCGGTAAGCATAAGGACGTCCACCCCACAACGGGCTGCAATTAACGCAGCTTCACAACCCGCATGCCCGGCACCACAAACGATGACGTCGTAAGCTTGATTTTTTCCGAATTTAAGTCCTGTGCTCACTTGCCAATGCAAAAGGAATTAAAGAGGCGGTCGAGCATATCCTCATTGTCCGTCTTGCCCACGATTTCTCCGAGGGCATCGATGCCGGAGGTGATTTCAAGTAGGGAAAGTTCAATGGACATACCTTCCAGAAGTAATC
>CAWVZQ010000091.1:0-9542 GCA_963934405.1 uncultured Opitutales bacterium
AAAAATAAACGCCGGAATCCGCCGATGGTCGGTGGAAACGTCACCCGGAAGCATGTAAGGTTATGCAAACCCATTCCTTGATTTTCACAATGAAAGCGTTTCTCCCACTCGTAATTTTCGCAACGGCCCAACTCACTTGTTTCGTCCATAGGACCAATGCCGCCGATTTGCTCGTACCGAAAGACTACTCTTCGATACAATCGGCCATCGACAAAGCCGAACCGAACGACCGCGTCCTTGTGGAGGCAGGCACCTATCGAGAGCGCATAGTCCTGAAAGCAGGAGTAACCGTCCGGAGCGCGGGAGACGACGCCAAGGGAGCACTCGGTCTGAAGCGGGCCGAGATCACTATACTGAACCACCCGAAAGGGAAAGGTCCGGGTGTTACTATGGGAGCAGACGCGACCTTGGATGGTTTTACCGTGACCGGGGTGGGTCGCTACGACGACGACAAGTGGAAGAAACATTACGCAACGCAGGGGAACATGCAGAGCCACGAGCACATCGGCGTCTCCGGCACAGCTGGCATCGAAGTGCGTTACACATGCGAAGTGAAGAACAACATCGTGCATCACGTCGGCTACACGGGCATCGGCATCACGGGATCCAAGGATCGGAAAGTGTCGCCCGGCGTCATCGGCAATGTCTGCTATCGCAACATGGGCGGTGGCATCGGTTCCATGGCCGGCTCCACCGCACTAATCGAAAACAACGTCTGCTTCGAAAACTTTTACGCAGGCATTGGACACAATGGAGCAAGTCCCATGGTACGCGGAAACAAATGCTACAACAACATCCGGGCTGGTATTGGCATAAGCGAGGGCAGTTCTCCCACCGTTACGAAAAACCGTTGTTATGAAAACCGCCGGGCTGGTATTGGCATACGGACGGGTAAGGACACACGCCCCGTGATTGAAGACAACGACTGCTTCGAAAACGATATGGCCGGGATAGGAACCGAGGAGGAAGCCCGACCAATCATTCGCTCAAATCGTTGTCATAAAAACAAACTAGCGGGCATTGGTGCCCGTCACGAAGCGCATCCCGAAATAGTGGGAAACGAATGCATTGGGAACGGTGCCGCCGGGATTGGAATCGAGCATGGAGTAGTGGCCAAAATCGTGGATAACCTCTGCAAGGACAATAAGGCATCGGGCATCGGGGTTCGCCATCAGGCGGAAGCACTCCTGATCAATAACCGCCTTATCGACAATGCCCTCGTAGCCATCGGCATCCGAAATGGTTCCAAGCTGACCGCTAAAAAGAACATCATGTCCCGCAAGGGAGGCATGCCCCCACTCGTAGCCATTCTGGAGAATTCGACCGCCACCCTAACCGACAACGACCTAAACGGCGGTGGCGTGGCCGGCGTTCTGCTCCAAGGGACCGCCCATATCGAGAAGAACCGCTTTCACGGCAACGGTCCCCGCAAAGGTGGACCTCCGAACTTCGCCACTTGGGTAAGGGAAGGCTCTTCAGTTACTTTTTCAAACAACGAAGTGGACCACTGGCGACATGCCCTTTTCGCCTCGAAAGCCAAGCAAGTCTCAGCAAACGACAACAAAGTTCACGCTTTTCTAGGCACCGCTCTTGTCATACGAAACAGCGAGAAGCCAACCGAAGCTTCGGGCAACATCGCCTTCTCTGACGACATCAATTCCCAAGCTCTTGAGATCATCGGACGCAAAGCCACGGTCAAAGGGAATCTGGTACAGAAGAAATCCAACAAACAAGGCACACCATGAAGACCATTCTCTCGATCCTCCTTTTGGTCACCACCTTTACTGCCGTTCTTCCGGCACAGCGTGAGGCCGTTCAGTTTTCCGTTAAGTCGGTCGCCGATGGTGATTGGACAAATCCAAAGACCTGGCAACCACAACGCCTCCCAAAAGCGGGAGACCGCGTATTGATTAGTTCACGCACCTCGGTTCGCTTTGACGCAAAAACCACGCCCGTCATACGCCTTATTCAGGTTGCCGGAACACTCCGGTTCGCCCGGGACCGCAGTACCGAGCTCAACGTTTGTCTACTCAAGGTTCAAGCAGGCAACCATTGCACGGAACGCGGTTTCGCCTGTGACTTTAACAGCTTGAAAACAAACGGCGGACCAAACGACCATCCGGGGAAATCCTTGCCCACTCTCGAAGTAGGCACGCAACAAAACCCAATCCCCGCAGTGCATACAGCTCGTATTCGCCTTCACTATTCGGAGGGCATGGACAAAAAAGATGCACCTGCGCTGGTTTGTTGCTCGTCCCGCATGGAATTGCACGGCTCACCCCTTGAGAGACCATGGGTTAAACTGGGTGCGACCTGCCAACCGGGCGACGCAAAGATTGTCGTGAATGAGAATGTCTCCGACTGGCGCGTGGGTGACGAGATAATCGTAACCGCCTCCAAAAAAGTGCGAAACATGGGTACCTATCGCGACGAGGAAGTGGGTACGGAAGAGCGAATAGTAAAGGCCATCGATGGGCACTCAATCACTCTCGACAAACCCTTGCGCTTGGAACACTCAGGGGAAGGCGAATTTCGTAGCGAGGTGGCAAATTTATCCCGAAACGTAATCGTCGAAAGCGCCGATCCGGATGGCGTCCGTGGTCACACCATGTACCATCGACACAGCAAGGGCGGTATCAGCTACGCCCGTTTCGCCCATCTCGGGAAGGAAGGCGAACTGGGGAGATACCCAATACACTTCCATCTGGTCGGCGAAACCATGCGCGGCTCTGCTGTGCTCGGCGCCGCCGTAGTCGACTCGCACAACCGTTGGGTCACGATTCACGGTACGCAATACCTACTTGTGCGTGACTGCGTAGGCTACAAGTCGGTGGGACACGGCTATTTCCTAGAGAACGGGTCGGAAGTATTCAACCTGCTCGACCGCAACCTCGGCGTACAGGCTTTCAATGGCCCTAGGCTGAAGGATCAAGAGCTTCCCTTCGACCCAAACGACGGAGCCGCCTTCTGGTGGGCAAATGGACGAAACGTCCTCACTCGAAACGTAGCTGTGGAAAACGCAAAATACGGCTTTCGCTACGATTGCCAAAAGCGCAGCAATTTCGACAGCAACCTACGCATACTCATGCCGGACGGTTCCAGAAAAATCGTCGACATACGAACCCTCGCCATTAGCCGTTTCGAGAAAAACGAGTCTCACAGCGAAGGACTTTATTCCGTCGTCCTCGCAGGCACCGAGGGCGTAGGCCCCGACCTGCGACATCCGCACCTCATAAGAGACCTCAAAATTTGGCAGACCCATTATGCATTCAGAGCCCAGTTACCCACTATGCTGGCGGAAAACATTCAAATCGACCACGCGGTCTACGGGATATATCGACCCTGGTTCGAGAACCATGTCTACCGAGACCTAAGCATTGCCGCAACCGGAAGCGAACCCTTCAACCGAGGTCTCGACGACAAGAGCATGCAGCACGGAAGCATCACTGTCGACGGACTCGCTTTCAGCAAGTTGAGCTATGGTGGCAGCATGCCCCTCATCCAGATCAGCGCCAACAACGTAAATGGAGAGGCCGAATCACATTTCCGCAACGTGACGGTTCGAGGTCGCGATCCCAAACGCCCGGAGCGCTGGCCACTCATGAACCTAGGGGGTGGACCTCGCCTCAAGCCATCCACACCCAAGGGAGTTCCCTATTTTATTCACGACTACTTCGGCCCCGGCAAGCACGCCAAAGTAATTAGTTCTCGAGCCAAGGACTTGCTTGACGACGGCAACAAGTATTCCAAGGAAAACGGTCTAACTGGTGACGAATCCCTCGCGACGAGAGTAAGTGGCATAGACTTTCCGGAACTCCTAAGCCCCGTGGACGACCTTCCGCCCTGTACCGTCATCACGCGCATCGACTCAACTGGCGACCGCCTGCTGGTTCGAGGCACTACCCACGACAACGGCGTCGTAAAAACCATTTCCGTGAACGGTAAATCCGCCAGGATTCTCAGCCAAGCCCATGGCGTCGCCGACTGGAGCATCGAACTACCCAAGTCCAAGAGCATCACCGCCACCGCCACCGACGCAACCGGCAACCGAGAATTAAACCCGCACAAAATCTAGTCCACCGACATGCGACTGCTTCCAACTCCATCTCATTCTCTTTGCCGCACTGATCAAAATACATTGACTGAGTCATGCCGATAAACAATTCTCTAACTAGAAAAACTTCACTTAATATTTCGATTTAAACGCATTGAGAAGATGAAAGGACCAACTATCTCTCGCCGTCGCCTGCTACAAGGAGGCGGAATAGGTGCTGTAAATTTGACGGTTCCGGGTTTGGTTTTCGGTAGTGACAAGACGGACGCTTCCGGCAACGCCGTGGCTTCCAAGAAATCTTGTATATTTGTTCTCCTCTGTGGAGGACCCAGTCATGTCGACACTTGGGACATGAAGCCCAACGCTCCTTCCGAATACCGAGGACCATACAAGCCCATTCGCACTAAGGTGCCGGGTATGCAACTCAACGAGATGCACACCAAGCTTGCAGGGATCACCAACGAATTCTGCTTAATTCGTTCCGTTACACATCCCGGTGGCATCAGCAACCACTTCGACGCCATGCACAACCTCCTCAGCGGGCAGTCGGAGAAGAGAATTCAGCAGGGCGTACCCGATGATTCGCCCTACGTCGGCTCGGTCGTGGCCAAGCACCTTCCCAGTAAACGAAACCTAGTTTCCAACGCCTGGCTGATCAAGTGCGTGGGCCGTCCCGTCTTCTGTGCCCCAAACATTTCTTCAGGTGGATACCTCGGATCTCCTTATGCTCCGGTGTTCGTAGGCTCGGCCGATAACCATCCGGCAATGCCCGGCTTCAAGCCCCCGCAAATTTATGAGACAACCGACCCCACCCGTCTGGGCAACCGGAAAAGCCTGCTCGACGGGATTGATCCCGACTCCTTGAACGACCCGAGCGTAAAGGACTGGCAAAGGTTACGCGAGATGGCGTTCGACGGAATGACTCGCCAAGAAGGTCGGAAAGCCTTTGAGCTTCATCGCGAACCCACTAAAATTCGTGAACTGTACGGCATGAACCCCCTCGGGCAGAATCTTCTGCTCGCTCGTCGCATGGTGGAATCCGGTGTTCGTTTCGTAACCGTCAACGGTTGGACCGGACAGGCGCCTCACGACAAAAAAGGTCCACCCAGCTCGAGTTGGGACATGCATGGCGGAAATATGGGCATGGGAAATGCCTTTGGAAACGGTTCCTATGGCATGGGCTTTTGCCTGCCGCGTCTGGATCAAGCCTTGTACGGTTTATTCACCGACCTCAAGGCGACCGGCATGATGGATGATACCCTCGTCGTGGTGATGGGAGAATTTGGTCGCACGCCCAAAGTTCTCACCCAACAACCTCCGGGTCGTCAACATTGGCCGAAATGTTTCTCAGCCATTCTCGCAGGTTGCGGTATTCGTGGAGGCGCAGTCTACGGTAAGTCGGACAAGATCGGGGCCGCGCCCGAGAGCGATCCGGTTCACCCTCAAGACATCCATGCCACCGTCCTGCACGCAATGGGCATACCCTTGAACTTGGCGGCCGACAATTCCGGAGTCTCCCGACCCCTTACTGCCGGCAAGCCAGTTCTCGACATCTTCGGATAACATATCGAAGCGGACTTCGTTATTCCCGCTTCGAAATTCATTTGGGCTTTTTTGTTCTGCGAGTTGCTTTGGCCAAAATTTCCAAATAAAAAGACCCCAGCTGTTCCGCTTCGGCGGCATTAATGCATTTCCCGATTTCAGCCACATGGATGACTTTTGCCTCTTCGGCAGTCGGCCCGAATTTGCAGTCGAAATCCCAAAAATCGAATCCGTCCGGAAGCTCTTTTCTTCGCTCTCTCTTTAGGTATTTTTTAACATCGCCTCTCACTGCATCCACAAGCCTGGGGTATTTGATTTTTGGGTGTACGAGAGTGAATGTCTTTTTCATAGTTTGCAAATACGAGCTTTCGAAAAGGTTTATGCGCTTTTTGGCATGACCTCTCCCTTGGATAGAGCGAGAAAAGAGAGGAGTTATTACTTAAATCTGTAGTTCGATGCGATAGTTTTCGTAGTAATCGATGAAGAGAAATTAGCTTATTTCGGTTGACTCGAGCCCCACAGAGGCGAATTTCCTAGCATGAAAAATAACTCCGATTCAATTAGGGCAGGAATCAAGGCTTTGGGCCTCTGTGCAATAAGTTCGATTTTACTCGCATCGTCAGCTAACGCCGCCGAGGAGGAGCCTCAACCGGATCAGAAGGTTTATGAAGCCATTGGCATGATGTTCGCACAAGGTTCGGGACTTTCACGCATGGAGTTTTCGGACAAGGAGATTGATTTGATTATTTCCGGAATTATTAAAGGAATGAAGCTCAAGGAAATCCCGCCGGAGGTACAAAGTCTCCAACCGAAAATAGAAGCAATTATGCGAGTGAAGATGGAAATCGCTCGCAAGGCCAAACAATCGGCAGGAGCAAAGGCGTCTTCTGCAAACAAAGCGAAGGGGAAGCAATTCCTAGCCGATCTGCAAAAGAAGGAAGGCGTCTTAAAAGATCCTTCAGGATTCCTTTACGAAATCCTAAAGGAAGGAACCGGCCCCAATCCAACTATGAACGATACAGTTCGACTCCACTACCACGGGACTCTAATCGACGGTACGGTCTTCGATAGTTCCGTTCAACGAAAGCAACCTGCAAGCTTTCCCATGCGGGACGTAATCAAGGGATTCTCCGGTGGACTCACAAAGGTAAACGTCGGTGGCAAGGTTCGCATTTACATCCCTAGCGAACTGGGATACGGCGACAACCCGCGACCCGGCGGCAAGATCAAGCCAGGGGATACGTTGATTTTCGAGTGCGAATTACTTGAAATCATGTGACACTCCGGTTGCGTTGCATTCACTGATTGTTTTACCAACGGGGAGAATGCCTTCGTCGGTCATCAAGGAGACCGGTCAATCGTCAGAAGAGCACTATTGATAAGACTCATCGCGGACCCGAAACGTTCGTCGATGTAATAGATCGCCCATTCCTCCTCTCCCTCCTCATTCTTCTCCTTGACCGGGTACCCAACCAACTCGAGCAGTTGAAACGTACGCGGATCGTAGTTATCCACTTCGACTTGATAAACCAAGGACGGTTGATCCTTCAACTTTTCCGTAGGGTCACCGGGTTGGTTGATCTCGATCATCACCCGGTAAGGCATGGATGAATTCGTCTCCCGGGGAAGAATATAGTCGGCCGGATCAAAGGAACCGTTCTCGGTTGCCCCGGAAACCGCATCCACGGTCTCGTTTAGATCAAGTCCCTTTTTCTCCGCTTCCTCCTTGGCTTGCTCCCACCCCTTGACCTTGAAGGCCCAGTAGGGAAGCATTTCCTTCGCATCCGTCGTTTCGGATGAATAAAGTGTTTTGATATGGTAGAACGATTGGTTCTCCAACCAGACTGCCAAACGCGGGGGATTTTCTAGCGAGTAGGATGAACCAGTTCGGATATCCAAAGACAGTTTGTATGAAGGCGAGGGAACGTAATCGTACTTCATTCCTTTCTCGGTCATCTCAAAGCGGTTCAAGGCAGGGCCTAGGTTTCCGCTCAATCCAAGGACCGCTTTGATCGGGCTTGGCTGAACGTAAAAGAGAACCGCCAAGCCACCTGTAATTCCAACCACCAGCCAAACCACCCGGTTCTTCAAATACTTTTTCAAGGGCACGAAGTTGTTCGCGACGTGCAACCCGATCACCGCAATAAAGATAAAGCCGGTCAAGGCATGCAACCCGATCACTTGAATCGAAAAAGGTTGAGCGAAAGCCCAGACCCCCGAACCGGCCATCACTGCAAAAAGCAGGAGGTTGAACAGAGATACGAATCGTCTTTTTTTCAAACCAAAGATCAGGCTTTGCCCGGAATGATCGCTCCGTGCTTTTTCAATAAACCATGAACCTCCGCCAAAGGGACTGCCAACGGAGTCGTATCTCCTTGAGCCGCCAAGGTTGCCGCCACGGCGGCCGCCTGCCCCATTCCCATGCAGGAAGCTTGCACCCGCAAACCCGAATTGGCCAAGCGATCACTGCTCACGCAACGCCCAGCCACAATCAGGTTTCGACTACCCTTGGGGATCAAGGCTCTTAGTGGTATGGACGGAACGATTCCCCGCTTGAGCGGCTTGGGCCTGACCCCGGTTTTGGTATGCAAGTCCACGGGATAAAAGGCATAGGAAACGGCATCGTCAAATAGCTTGCCCGAAGTGTAGTCCTGAACGGTGATCAAGGTTTCGCCTTTGATTCGGTAGCTTTCGCGAAATCCGGTTTCGGGTTGCAAATGCATCAAGCGCTTCTTGTCCTTGCGAACTTTTGCCAGAATCGACTTTCTCCCGGTCAGGTTAGCCAGAGTCGCAGTGCGCGAATTGGTCGAGTCCGCCCCGTGCACGTACAAGCGGTGCAATTGCTTGCTTGCCGGATTATGTGAACTACCCAGCTGGAACAGATAGGACCCCGGTTGTCTTTCCTCTTCCCGCAAACGCTCGAACCCAAGCATGCCAACAACCTCCGCTCCTCCCGTACAGTCAATGATTTGCTTGCACTTGACCTGCCTTCTCGTCCCGAAACCAATGCAGTCAACCTGCCAACCGGCATCCGTCTTGACGACCGTTTCGGGAAACTCGTAATAAGCGATCTCCACGTCGGCTTCCCGGCATTTCTCCTCCGCCAAAAGGGCATAAACGAACTGATTGACGTGCACCTGGTTCATCCAGTGAGAGCGTGGGACCTTGGCGAAGTTTGGAAACTTTCCGCCATCCAGCTCAACGCTCTCCTTGACCAGTTCCCAACCGATTCCGGCAATCACCTGCTTCCCCCAGGCATCGAACAAGCCGGGAAAGGCAACCCCACCAGTCGTAGTCGCCCCACCCAGTTGGAAGTTCCTCTCGACCAAGAGAGTCTTGGCACCCGCCCTGCCCGCTTGAATCGCGGCAATGGTTCCGGCCGTTCCGCCACCGACCACAAGCACGTCGACTTCATTCGTAACCTCGGGCTTGATGGTCGCCTCATCCGTTTTCGCCACCGCTACGGATGAACTTGAAGAAACAGCAAGGCCAACCCCTGCTGCGCCCAGCACACTGCTTTGTAAGAAATTCCTGCGGTCGGCTATCGCTCTTTTTTTATCTGCCATAAGGGTAGCATGATTGAAGAAGAGATTTTCTTTGCAAGTGAGAAACATCCCTAAAAAAAGTTTGCCCCATTAAACATTAACTACTTCCGTTTGCTTTTTGTTTTGAAGAAGTAAAACCATGCCTTTCATAAGGCTGAAGTCTTTGACCGTATCAATTGACGCAAAAAGGTTAAAGATTGTCGATACAGCGAGTTTACGCATATCTTGCTTATGTGTTACAATTTGATTTCATCAGTCAAAATGAGAACCGCTAAACACGCCCTATTTCTTTTCCAAGGTCTTCTTGCCTTTGCTCTGCATGGCATTGCTGAGGATGTGTTTCACAAGTGGACGGACCTCAAAGGGAGAACCATAACGGCTAGATTCGTAAAGACCGACGA
>CAWVZQ010000092.1:0-9432 GCA_963934405.1 uncultured Opitutales bacterium
ACCGACGCGGTGGGCGTGACGGAGACCGACGCGGTGGGCGTGACGGAGACCGACGCGGTGGGCGTGACGGAGACCGACGTGGTGGGGGACGAGAACGCGGTCCCAAACGGGAGGATGGAGATGGCAGAGAAGGCCAGAATGAGCGAAACAGACCGGCAAGAGACGATCAAGAAAAGCCCGATAGTGAAGGGAAAAGATCTCGCGGACGATCGGGAAACAGAAATCGTAATCGTTCGGACAAAGATGGCCAAAGACGCGATGGCGGGCAAGGTTCCGGCAAGCATCGCAATGAAAGGCGGCATTCCAAATCCGACGACAGCACCTCTCCCACTCAAAAGAAGACCGATGCGCCCACTAATAAAAAGTCGGGCGGCGTTGGTAAGTTTTTGGCCGGTCTCTTCGGAGGCAAATAGGCTCGCAAAGATCAATCCGGAAGGAAACGCGATCACATGGAAGTTTTCCGGGTTCGCGGTGGTTCTTCCCTAAATGGTCGGACAACTGTCAGCGGGTCCAAGAACGCCGCCCTTCCCATATTTGCGGCTACCTTGCTAAGCGAGGAGACTTCCGTACTCGAAAACATACCAAATTTGAGCGACATTCGCTTCATGGCCGAAATCCTCAGGCACATTGGAGCCGAGGTAGAGCAGCCTGATGACACGACTTGGAAAATCACCCCCGCGTCCATAGACCACCGCGCCCCCTACGAATTAGTCCGTAAGATGAGGGCATCGGTTTGCCTGTTGGGCCCATTAGTCGGACGATTGCGCAAAGCCGTAATACCTCTTCCGGGAGGATGCGTAATAGGCCAGCGCCCAATCGACCTTCATTTAAAAGCCCTATCTAAGCTAGGGGCGAAGGCAACCATCCGAGAAGGTAACGTGTGTATCGACGCTACTGACCTGCGAGGCGGCTCCATATTCCTTGGCGGCAGACAAGGCAGCACGGTGACGGGCACGGCAAACGCCCTTATGGCTGCCGTTCTTGCCCCCGGAAGCACACGTATCGAAAGTGCTGCCTGCGAACCGGAGATCCTCGACCTGTGCAGGATGCTTCAAGGTATGGGGGCACGCATAGACGGCATCGGTTCGCATGTCTTGTCCATCGAGGGTGTGGATAAACTTTCCGGCTGCCGGCATAAAGTAATTCCAGACCGAATCGAAGCCGGCACCTACTGCATAGCGGCAGCAATGACTGATGGGGAAATACGTGTGGAAGGAGCCCGTAGCGAACACTTGGGTGCCTTCGCAGACAAAATGGATCAAGCCGGAGTGGAGCTAGATTCCGATGGTCCCGACTGCTTGGTGGCTCGACGCAAATCGGACGGTCTACGATCGCTTGAAATCATCACACTCCCCTACCCCGGCTTTCCGACCGATCTTCAAGCACAAGCATGCGCCCTTTCCTGCGTGTCTCCCGGTTTGAGCATTTTGACGGAACGGATATACCCGAATCGCTTCATGCACGTACCGGAAATGCTTCGCATGGGGGCTAATATATCCATCGAGGGCGCCAGCGCCATCGTGAGAGGGGGCACCCAACTGAGCGGAGCACCGGTAATGGCCTCCGACTTGAGAGCCAGCGCGGCACTCATTCTTGCAGGACTAGCTGCCAAAGGTGACACTTGGGTACAGAGGATTTACCATCTGGACCGCGGTTACGATCGTTTTGACGAAAAGCTGCGTCTTCTCGGGGGGGAGGTTGAACGGCTTCCGGAATCCGAATTACCGAAATCCGCTCAACAGGAAAGCGTTTCATAATAATGGATATTCCTCCAACAACAGGCACCGACTTCCTGAGCGAATCTCTGGAACGAAAGGATGACGTAGATGCCGCTCTTCGACCGCCGTCCTTCGAGGATTTCACCGGCCAAGCAAAAACCATCGAGCGATTGAAGGTGATAGTCGGAGCGGCTTCCGATCGTGGAGATCCGCTTAAGCACGTGCTGCTGTGCGGCCCACCGGGTTTGGGAAAAACCACGCTTGCCTACATAATCGCGAAGGAACTCAACCGTGAGATACGCATCACATCCGGACCGGTTATCGACAAGCCGGGTGATCTCGCGGGGTTACTGACCAATCTTCAAGAAGGAGACGTTCTCTTCATCGACGAAATCCACCGTTTGCCAAAGACCGTCGAAGAATACCTCTATTCGGCGATGGAGGATTTTCGAATCGACATCATGATCGACCAAGGGCCGAACGCCCGCAGTGTTCGCTTGGAGATCCCTCGATTCACCCTCATCGGAGCCACTACAAGAGTGGGGTTGCTGACGGCTCCTATGCGAAGCCGCTTCACTTTGCAGACACGTCTTGATTACTATGACCGGGCTGACATGACCAAGATCGTCAAACGCAGTTGCAGCCTGCTGGAGACCCCTTTCGACAAAGAAGGGGCCGAGGAAATTGCGGGCCGAGCGCGCGGCACCCCTAGGATCGCCAACAACCTCATTCATTTCGCTCGGGATTTTGCCGAGCAGCGGGCGGAAGGAAAGATCACGAGCGAGGTGGCGGCTCAAGCACTAGAGCTTCTCGAGATCGACAACAACGGCTTGGACGAAATGGATAAGCGAATCCTTCGTTTGATGGCCGACAACTATCGTGGTGGGCCAGTTGGCCTAGGAACCGTGGCCGTGGCCGTCAACGAGGAGGAGCACACTTTAGAAGAGGTCAACGAGCCATTTTTGATTCAAGAGGGCTACATTCAACGCACCCCTCAAGGTCGCGTACTCACTGCAAAAGGATGGCAAGTCATTGGCTTGTCGCCGGGTGGAGACTTGAAAGACAGTCAACTGAATCTCATTTGAGAGCCTTGCTGAGACGAGCCATCCTGTAAAGATGGAGAAAAGAGAGGGAAAACTCGTCGGCATTGGAAGCAACCCACTCGTCCAACTCATTAAGAGCCAGACTCCGCAACTCAGTTATTTCAATGGGTTCAAAGACATAAGGCCCGTCGTCCAGCAGGAAAAATAGTCTACAAGATTCCCAACCCGTTTCAATGCACGGGCTAACGCTGAGAATTTGAGAAAGATCCTCGGGGCGTATTTCAAGACCGAGTTCCTCCTCCAGTTCGCGGACGGCGGCGGCAATATAATCCTCGCCCGCATCCAAGTGGCCGGAGCAAGAAGAACACCACAGTCCCGGTGCGGAGTCCTTAGCCGATGAACGCTTTTGAACAAGCATTCGACCTGCAGCATCCAAAACAAAAACATGGATGGCGCGATGAAAAAGTTTACGAGCGTGAACCACCTCCCGACGCTCCTTGCCGATCGGACGATCAAGAGCATCCACCACATCGAACCATTCGCTATTATCCACAAAAAAAACTTGTTTTCAAACTCCTATCGCAGAAAAATCTTGGCTTAAGGGCAAGGACGTTCTTTTAGTCTGATGTTGTGGTGGCAAGTTTTAAAGTTCTAGCATCGAGCAGTTCCGGGAACGCGGGTCTGTTGCGCACAGAAGACACAACCATACTTGTGGACGCAGGACTCTCGGCCAAAAAGCTAACGGGACTGTTGGCGGACGAGGGCTTGGACACCGGAGAACTTGACGCCGTGTTTCTCACTCACGAACACGCCGACCACTCCGCGGGGATTCGCGGCCTTTCTAAAAAGGCAAACCTCCCGGTCTTCGCAAACCAAGACACGGCAAACGCCGTGCAGGCACAGCTTTCGCGACGGCCTAATTGGCAGATTTTCGAGACTGGGCACACCTTCAATTTTCGTGGACTGCGGGTGCAACCATTCAGCGTCCCTCACGATGCGTACGATCCCGTGGGCTTTTATTTTGAGTGGGGGGGCGAAGACTTGTTCAACCCGTTGGAGAGCCTTGCGTGGGTTACGGACCTCGGGTATGCCCCCGAATTAGTTAAGGAGAAAATCGCACAAGCCTCGATTCTCGTGATCGAGGCTAACCATTGCCCCCGGATGCTTGAAAGGGACACCAAGCGCCCATGGAGCCTGAAGCAGCGCATTCTGGGTCGGCACGGTCACCTTTCCAACGGAGCGACTCTAGAGCTTTTAAAGTCCATCGAAAACCCTCGATGGCAAGAAATCTTCCTCATGCATCTAAGCAAAGACTGCAACGACGTGAACCTGGTGCGTGATTCTTTCGCTGAATTGTCTCCCGACACCTACGTGGTGGATCCTTCCACCTCCGAAGCCATTCCCGCATGAGGAATCTTGAGAGACAAACCAAGGTCATTGCCACGATTGGCCCCGCATCAGAGGACGAGGCGACATTGACCGCCCTATTTGAAGAGGGAGTGGACGTATGCCGCCTGAACATGGCTCATGCCGGTCACGACTGGGTTCGGACCATTACTCGCCGCATCCGTGAAGTGGGAAAACGCGTGGGACGTGAACCCGCGGTCATGATGGACGTAAAAGGTCCCGAGATTCGGACGGGGTTCCGCAAAGAGAAGATACAATTGGCAGACGGCCAAAAGGTCGATCTCGTGCATAAGCTCCAAGACTTCCAACCGTCCCACGATTGCCTGCCGATCGATGTCAACTACAGCAAACTCCATGAACACCTGGAACCAGGAAACCTCGTATTGCTGGACAACGGCTTGATTCGACTGGAAGTGCTCGAGATAGAAAAAGGACAAGTCCGTTGCAAAGTTACGGAAGCCGGTGAGCTGGGAAGCCGACGTCACGTTAATCTACCGGGAACCGAAGTCGACTTGCCGTCCCTCACCGAGAAAGACATGGCCGACGCATTGGTCGGCATTGAGGAAAGCCACGATTTTTTTGCACTCTCCTTTACTCGTGATGCCGAGTCGATAGATTTACTTAGACGCTTTTTATCCGAGAACGGTTCGGAAGCCCGCATTATCGCCAAGATCGAAGACCAAAGCGCAGTCAGAAATCTCGATGAAATCGTTCGGGGTGCGGATGGTTTAATGGTAGCTCGGGGCGACCTCGGAATCGAATGCGCCTATGAGGAATTGCCCATCATTCAACGTCGTGCCGTGGGCAAGTGCCTTGCTTTGGGCAAACCGGTAATCGTAGCCACTCACTTGCTGGAATCCATGATTGATTCCCCCGTACCCACTCGGGCGGAAATCAGCGACATCGCCAATGCAGTGAACGAAGGCGCCGACTGCCTCATGCTCAGCGGGGAAACCACTCAGGGCGAAAGGCCCGTGGAGTGCGTTCGTATTCTCAACCGTATTGCAGGAAGAATAGAACAAGAAATAACCCCGGGATTAACAGAAGAATTACGACTCTTTCGGCCGAAGGCAAAAATGCTTCGTTCGGCCGCGATGTTGGCAATGAAACTGGAAAGTTCGGCCGTCCTCGTATTCACGCGAAGCGGGGACTTGGCGGAAAAGCTTGCGGCCCTCCGGCCAAATGGCGCTCCTGTTTTCGCGTTCACCGACGTAAAAGGCGTACACCTTCGCCTTCGGTTGCTCTGGGGCATCGAACCTTTCTTCATGGAATTCTCCGAGGATCCCGAACAAACGATATTAAACGCGATCGAGCAGCTGCGATCTGGCGAATGGGTAGAAAAGGGAGACCAGTTGGTAACCGTCACAAACGTGCTTGCCCACGGCAAGGTCGTCGAAAGCATACAGTTGCGAGAAGTGGAGTAACCTTCGCCGTTCACCGAACCCGCCACAAAAGCCAAACCGCTGCAATTCCCAAAAGCAGAACGGGAACACCGGCCGCCCATTCTATTGGAATAAGACCCGCTTCGCCCAAAGAATCACCCATGGTTCTTGCGACGTAATAGCCCAAGAACAAGCCCATGGCGCGAGCTACTCCCGCCGCAGCGGAACGGCCGTCGCCCACAAGTGCGAAGGGAATGCCTAGCGCCACTGCCAGAAGACATCCCGGTGACGCCCAGAACGCATGCCCCATGCGAATAGCATAAGGACGAACCGCTGCATTTCCTTTGGTTCCCACAGTTGCCGCGACTATTGTTTTCAGTTCTCGTATAGACAGTTCACTTGGCTTCTTTCTCATCAACAGAAAAGGTTCCGGGTCTTCCCGTACGTCCGGCAACCGCAAGCTCGAGAATTGCTTTTTGAGGATCGGCACGGACGAATACCCATCCGTGGGGGAAGCTTGCTGAGCGAATTCCTCCTCCCAAACCAAGCCTTCTCCCGATTCGGAAGGAACAGGAAGTCCCCGAGGACCTGCAAAACCCATGAAACGACCTTGAAGGAAGAGCCAAGAGCCATCTTCTTCGCGAAAGGCTTCCTCGGCCCGAATGCGAAAGGAATCACGCCCCCCCGAAGTTCGGGAATACAAGTGAACGCCCTCCCCGGAAGAAGGGACGGGAAAGAACTTACGGAAAAACCATCGACGACTTGTATTCGGTGGAGACATCTCGAAATTGGAAATGAAATTCTGGTGATCGGGCTTCCCACCTAGAATCTCCAGAAGTCCTTGAGCCTTCTCCATCGCCAAAGGACTCCATTTGGCGTTTAACCCATAGCTAAGAGCCGAAAGCAAAAGAGAAGCGACAAGGAGAGATCTCGAAAGGCGCAACACGTTCACACCGCAAGCTCGCAATACGGCAATTTCATTGTTTCGACGGAGAGTCGCGACGACAAACAAAGTGGAAACAAAGAGAGCTATCGGTAATAGCCAAGGGAGATAACCGGGAATCAGCCACGCGTAATAAGATGCAACTTCACCCGCCTCCGCGAACCCTTGGCGAAAATCTTCCGCATGGTTGGCGGCATCCTGAAGGACGAGCAAGCCAATCAATACGATTAAGCTGAGCCCAAAGACCTTTAGCCATTCGGCTAAAATATATCGGTCCAAGGTAGACATAATAAAAGCCCGAAGGCTAAAAACCCCGAATACTGTTGAGACATCTTCAACCTTGCGTTTGCATCGCAGGTAAGGTGATTGTCAAAGACAAATTGACCAGCCAGCCAAACCCAGGACTTTTTCAATGAATCGATTCTTCTTAAATCAACAGTCATTACTTCTTGTTCTCTCGTGCCTAATTCTAACCATTCCATCGTTTGTTCTGGGGGAGAGTAATGGTACAAAAATCGTTACGGTGGATGCAAATGCCTCGAACAAAGAAACAATTTCTTCAGAGAAAAACACCCAAGCACCTTCCTCATCAACTGCTTCGGCTCGTGGGCATGATTTTCGCATTCGAATCACTCACGATAAACAAGACGACAAAACCTTCAAGTTGGAATTGCAGGCGATACCCTCCGCGCAAATCGCTGCACCCTCCATGGATCAACGCATCAATAGTTTCATCGCCCCCATTACCGATTCAATCTCTTCCATAGTCTTTTGGGCTCCCGCAGTACCCAACCTGCAACTCGAGATACTTGAGGATTCCGTCAAAGATCTCAATTTCTCTCCTGAAACACAACGGAATGGAATCCTTTTGGAAGTCCATGCGGGACTAAACATCGAAAACCTGCAAGAACAGCTGCTAAAAAGGTCCAAGCATCTTCGCGTCAAGGGGGAATTGCCCAAGATACGTCCACTTGAGAATCGAGCGGGATCCAAAAACAATTGGCGCTCAGCGGCGAATAGCGAATTCGTCGTGCCGTGTCAGGCCACCGTGCCAGCCGTGGTTTTGTGGCTAGTGGCGGGAGCCATCATATTCACTCTTTATCTGCGTTTTGCAAACTTCAGGTTTTTTCGACTCGCAATCGAAATCGTAAGCGGAAAGCACTCCAATCCGACTGACAAGGGTGAGGTTTCGCACTTCCAAGCTTTGTCTGCAGCCCTGTCGGGGACGGTGGGGTTAGGAAATATAGCAGGTGTCGCCGTTGCGATTAGCTTGGGAGGACCGGGCGCGACCTTCTGGATGATCGTTGCGGGTCTGCTTGGCATGTCTTCCAAGTTCGTCGAGTGCACCCTAGGCGTTAAGTACCGTAAATTTGGAGAAGACGGAAGGACGTACGGAGGCCCCATGTACTATCTTCGAGATGGTTTGGCCAAACGAGGTTGGGGTAAAACAGGAAAAATATTCGCCATCTTTTTTGCGGTGATGTGCGTGGGAGGTTCCCTCGGCGGTGGAAACATGTTTCAGATCAATCAAGCCTTCGCCCAGTTCGTAAACGTCACGGGCGGACCGCAAGAAAGCTGGGCTCAAGGCTACGGTTGGCTTTTTGGCCTAATAGTCGCGGCACTCGTAGCACTCGTTATTATCGGAGGAATCCGCAGCATTGCCAGGGCCACCTCGAAAATCGTACCGTTGATGTGCGGAATATACGTATTGGCCGCGATCGTAGTGCTAGTCGCCCGAATCAACGAGGTTCCCGGAGCATTCGCCCTCATCCTCAGCGAGGCCTTTAATCCGCAAGCCGTGACAGGTGGATTCGTCGGCGTTCTGGTTCAAGGATTCAAGCGGGCCGCATTCTCTAACGAAGCCGGGATAGGTTCGGCTTCAATCGCACACTCTGCCGTCCGCACGAAATATCCGGCAAGCGAAGGTCTGGTCAGTCTTTTGGAACCCTTCATCGATACGGTTGTGGTTTGTACCATGACTGCCCTCGTCATCGTGGTGACTGGTCAATGGGAGGTAGGAGCATCCAGTTTTGCAGAAGGAGTCAGCCTCACATCGGACTCCTTTGAATCAGTCATCAGTTGGTTTCCGCTTGTACTTACGTTGGCTGTGCTCCTGTTCGCCTTTTCCACGATGATCACATGGTCTTACTACGGTCAACAGGCTTGGGCCTTCGTATTCGGGAGAGGTCGCCAAGCGGATCTCGCCTACAAACTCATTTTCTGCCTCTGCATCATACTGGGATCAGCCATGAGCTTGGACAAAGTGATTGATTTCTCCGATGCCATGATCTTCGCTATGTGCTTCCCCAACCTAATCGGTCTCTATTTTCTTATGCCTGAAGCTCGGCGGGAACTGGAAATTTACCTAAGAGAAATACGAAAAGGTCGACCTTCGGCATCAGAATGATGCTTTCATCTTGCTTTTGCCTTGAGACAAAAAGGTCACATGAAGTATGTTTTTTATGCTTCCCCCACCTTCATTGTGCCTATTAATTAACTTTTCTATTTGTTTTTCTGAATTTTCAAGTATACATTATCTTCTTAAGAAAAACCCCCTAAGATACAATGGACGACGACACAGTACACATATCCGATTCGGAAGAAGCCCAAGCAGCCACATCTAGATTGGTCAAGGTAATCGAAAATTGGGCTACGAAAGAAAGTCAAAAAAGCGATTACGAACTTTCCGCCTTTGGTGCCGCCTTGGCTTCAGGCATTGTTGCGTTTCACGAAATCACTGCAAAAGACTGTCGTGCTTGCCCGGGATTAATGTCTGCCGTGTCCCGTGCTCAAAAGCATCTTACGAGGCAGCATCAGCAATTCGATTCCGAGATCGACAAGATGCACCTGAAATTTGCTCAAGAAATGGAAGAACTGGATTTGAAGATCATTCGGGACAGAAAAGAATTCAAGAATTACCTTTCGTCTCTCCTTTTCGC
>CAWVZQ010000093.1:0-9430 GCA_963934405.1 uncultured Opitutales bacterium
AATGAGAATTACTTGGAAATCGTGGGTATGCTTCTGGAAAAGGGCGCGAAGGTTGGCGTCCGAGACAACCACGGCAAAACGGCGCTGGACCAAGCCATCAGGAATGGCGAAAAGGAAATCGTCGTCCTCCTCAGCCAGCATGGCGCAAAGAAAGGTCAAGAATTGAAAGCGGAAGAGAAATAAGGATCTATTTAATCAGGCAGTAACCACACTAAGCTACTCCTCCGAAGATGGTGGCGCAGATCAACTCTCGTGATCGTCCTTCTCACGGGAAACGTGGAACCTCAAGCAACGACTACCTTGCTCAAATTTTCAGTGATCTCTCTTAAGATGTTCGGAAATCACATCGCGTCCGAAGTCACCGTCGAAATCACGCCATGCGGAATGCACGTGGTTGCCACCTCCGTTGTTGAATTCGATCAGGTACTCCTTGGTCTGAATCCTGTAATGAGTGACATGACTGGACGGGCCTGGGACGAAGGCAAAGGTCATTGAGGAGGTATCCAGGATCTTCTTGCGCCCGTCGATTTGTTTGAACAACTCGGGACGGTACTTGCCTGCAAAAACAAGCACGAGTTCTGACAATTGCTTTTGTTGGGCGGGGTTGAGTTCGGAATAGGGAATGCCAGCCTGAGGTTGGTAGGCCTTGCGGGAAACGCTTGCCGTTGCTCCCGGGCCCTTGCCTCGTTCGATACCGGCAAGTTTTTTCTGTTTTGCCGAAAGGGAGTTGACCAGAGATAGTCCCAATGCCCTTTCCTTTTTGAAAACTTCAAGGCCCTTGTGCTCTCCCTTGGTGATCCTTATGGGAGAAGACCCCCAGAAGGAAGGAGTAACGGAAAAGTTCTTTCCTTCCCCAAGGGTGCAATTGATGGAGAGATGGTGCCCCTCGAAGCGCCAGCCCCAAGTTGACTTGACCGAGGGCTTACCGAAGATCGAGAGGAAATACAGGTGCCTCGGGTTGTTAGGAGCATCGAGGTCTTTTTTCAAGCCGTGGATCAAGCGGATGTTTTCCTGCTCCTTGAACGCCTCCGTGGTAAGCAGGAGGGAGAGCATCTGCATGACCGGCTCGCGTTGTTTCTTGGACAGCTTGCTCAAGGGGATTCCCGAGCGCTTCGCCCAGTTGGGGAAGAAGTGCCAGACATCCCGGGTCTTGTCCCCGAACGAATAGGTTGCCTTGGCCTTGTGAGCGTCATCAAGGGACTGGACGAACTGGGTGGCCGCCCTTGCCATAGCGGTAGCTGCCTGCCCGTCCTGAGCGTGGATCGCGACCGGCGACGCGAAGAGCAAAGCCGCCAGGAGTAAGTGCGAAGGCGTTGAATTCAGGAGACAGATCGAGGAGATGGTTGTTTTCATTCTTTTCTTTATGTTTTTTGGGGTGACTTATATTGCCTGTCTATGTGGTGAACTTCCTGCAAACCTAATTTCGCCAATGAACTGAATCATTTTTAGAATGATATCCATTACCTCAACAGATAATGGACACCCCAACTCTCACTGACCTAAACCGTAAGCCTGCTCATCCGTTGACTTTTGCAATGGATATTGAAACAAAGACTCACCTCGATGAACAGTACCCGACTCAATGGTTCCGCAAAACGTTTACTGTCAGCGGTTCTTGGCGTTGCCTTGTTTATTCTTTCATTCGGTAACGCTTGCATTGGACAAGAACCCGACCGCTTGCCCGAACCGGAAAACCCAAACGAATTGGACCGTTTCATCCTCGACGGCATGAAGGGATCCAAGGTGCCGGGATTGGTCGCCGCGGTGGTGAAAAATGGCAAAGTCCTGTGGACAGGTGCCTACGGGTGGGCCAACCGTGAGCAAAAAATCCCCGTCACCAACGACACCCTGTTTCAGGTCGCCTCGGTCTCGAAGCCCGTGACCGCCTGTGCCGTGATGCAACTGGTGGAGCAAGGGAAACTCTCCCTCGACGCGGAGGTCAACGAGGTGCTCCCCTTCCCTGTCCGGAATCCCAAGTACCCGAAGATTCCTATCACCTTGAAGCACCTACTCACACATACATCCGGCATACGCGATAACTGGAACCTGTTGGAGGAAACTTGGGTGAAAAATGGCGACTTTCCCAAGCCGCTGGGCGAATCCCTGGCCGCCTATCTCCAACCCAAGGGAGAATACTACAGCGCCAAGAAAAGCTTTTATCAATGGGCTCCAGGAACAAAGAGCCAGTATAGCAACGTGGGGGTGGCCCTGGCCGCCTATTTGGCCGAGGCCAAGGCCAAGGTGCCGTTCGAGACGCTTTGCCAAAAAGGCATCTTCGAACCGCTCGGAATGCAAGGGAGTTCATTTCGCTTGAAAGGCATGGACCGAGCAAAGATCGCAATGCCCTACGGGTTCAAGAAGAAGACCGGTGTATTCAAGCCATTGGGCCACCACGGATACCTTGATTTTCCATCCGGCACCTTGCGGGTCACGGCCCCACATTTAGCTCGCTTCCTGTTATCCTTCATCGGGGACGGCCAAGTCGACGGTACGCGCATATTAAAAGCGGAGACCGTCCGTGAAATGCGCAAGATCCCGTTTCCCAAAGCTGACTCGAAGCAGGGACTGGTCTGGTATTTCGACAAAATGGGAGGCTCCAAAGTGATGGGCCATGATGGCGGCGACCCGGGAGTATCTACTATCATGCAATACCGCCTCAAGGACGGCGTCGGTTATATCATTCTGCAGAACGGGGAACCCAAGAACGGGAAATTCGAGCAAGCCCTCGGCCTGCGCCTGATGAAATACGCCGATGGCAAGTAAAGAGAATCGAACCAAAAAAGAACACATCCCCCCTAGATTAATGATTCAAATAAACGGTCCCCACGCTTGACTGAATGTTAAACAATTCAGCATAAAGATTCCTGAAATGGCAGTATGCGTGAGACGAAACTATCCTAAAGATCGTCTGATTTCGGTTTGGTTGGTCTTTGTCCTGCTGGGCAAAGCGACCATTGCCATGGCAGCTACGAATACCCAATCGAACTTTACGAAATTAGGAGAGGAATTCGAAGATACCGTTTTCCCACTGATGCAAAAGTATTGCTTGGATTGCCATTCGACAAAAAAACAGAAGGGCAAGTTGGACTTGGAGCGGTTCCGGAAACTATATGATGTGAGAAAGCATCCCAAGGTTTGGGTAAAAGTTGTGGAGATGATGGTGGATGGGGAGATGCCGCCGAAGAAGAAACCACAGCTCTCCACTGCAGAGCGAAAGGTATTTTTAGGGTGGGTGAAGAATTATCTGGATAAGGAGGCGCTGGCCAACGCAGGTGACCCGGGCCGAGTGGTACTACGGCGGTTGAACAATGCCGAATACACATACACCATTCAGGATTTGACGGGTGTGGCGCTGGAGCCAGTAAAGGAGTTTCCGGTGGACGGTGCGGCTGGAGAGGGCTTCATGAACGTGGGCGATGCGATGGCGATGTCGCCGGCACTGGTGCAAAAGTATCTCGATGCGGCGAAGGAAGTGGCCACTCACGCGGTAATGACGCCTGACGGCATTCGTTTTTCACTCGGCCGGTCACAGCGGGATTGGGCTGATGAGTTGATTTATGAAATCCGCTCGATTTATGACAGGCACACTTCGGGAACGGGTGCCACGGACGAAGTTTACGCTTGGGACCCCAATGCGCTCGATCGGGCCATGAACACCTCGGGACGGGTGAATCTCACGCCCTACTTCCAGGCGCTGGTGGCCCATCGCGAGCGATTGCTGAAAAGCCCCGAGACTGCAGACGAGGTGGCCAAGGAGGAAAAGCTAAATACTAAGTATTTCAAAAAACTGACTGAGCTGCTGACTCAGAAGGAAAATCCCTCGCTCCTATTGGGACAGTTGCGGGATGAATTGCACGAGGCCAAGCCGGCGGACGTACCCGGCATTGCTGGCGACGTGACTCAATGGCAAGGACGCCTATGGAGTTTCGGCAAGGTGGGGCAGATTGGCCGCGAGGGCCGGGCGAGCGCTTGGATGAATCCGGTTGATCCGTTGGCATCTTCGCATGAATTGAAACTTAAACTTCCCTCGAATGCAAAGGGAGAGATCAGCGTATTCCTAGCTGCGGGCGACGCAGGCGATGGGGAGACGAATGACTTCGTACGCTGGAGCAAGCCCCGGTTGGTGCTTAAGGATCAGCCGCCCATCCCGCTTGCGACAGCGAATGGGCTCTTGGCTCGCATGTCTACCCTACGGCGCAATGAACTGGCCCGCACGGACAAATATCTTGCCGTCATCAGCAAGGCGAGCGTGCAGGGCAAGTCGATCGAAACCGTTGCGCTCGGACGCGGTTTAAACGTAAAGGTATTGGAGAACTGGGTGGCTGCAGTTCAACTGGCCAAGTTCGCCGTGCCCAAGGCGACGGGACATTACCCGGGAAAGATAGACAAGGTGGGCGGTTACGATGACATCCGGGGCTGGGGACTGCCTGCCACACCGAGCCTTATAGCGAACAAATCAACGGAGACGATTCGCTTCGGTACGCTCACCGTACCTAGTCGTAGCGTCAACATGCACCCTTCGCCGAACTTGGAGGCTGTCATTTATTGGCAAAGCCCGATGAAAGGTAAGGTAAAGCTAAAGGGATATTTTGCGGATTCGGATGGTGTCGGTGGCAATGGAGCGGCTTGGCGCGTTGAGTGGCTCGGTGAAACGAGTACGGGTACCATAGCTCAAGGCGAGTTTGACAACGGCAAGAGGGGGCAGTTCAGGCCCGAACAGGAGTACACCGTAAAACGAGGGGATTTGCTTAAGCTCGTCGTCAACGCACGCAACCGCAATCACGGTTATGACACCACGGAAGTGGCGCTAATCATCACTGAGCAGGGCGGCAAAAAGCGCGAGTGGGACTTGTCGAAGGAGGTGGTCGATCGCGTACACGAGAGCAATCCGTTGGCCGACTTGTTTGGCAACCCGGAGGTGTGGCATTTCTGTTCCTCGAGCAACGAACAGACAGCTCAGGCCACCATGCCTGCCGGTTCGACTCTCGCTAAATGGCGCCTGGCCGTGATCAATCGAAAGCCTGCGGCGGAAATTCAAAAGCTGGCTGCGGACGTACAACGCGTTTTCACGGGAAAGGTGGAAAGCCCTGCCGATGCGGACGAAGCCCTACGCAAACAGTACGCGAATTCAAAAGGTCCATTGAAGTGGATGTATTTGGCTCTGAATGGCGCAATGTTGGAAGACGTCGAGGCCAAGGCGCCGGCTATTCTGGAATATAAACTGCCCGGCGAACTAGTGGCCGGGGCCGAGGTCGTGGTGGATGCAGCGCTGCATCCGGAAAAGGGTCGTAACGGCACGGCTCAGTTTTTGGTTTCCCTCACCCGTCCGGACGCCAAGGCGCTTCTTGGCCAACCAATGGTTACCGGCGCGGATGCCGGGACAAAAATGGCACAGGCTTATGCAGACTTCCGTGAACTGTTTCCGTCTGCGATGTGCCATGCGCAGATTGTGCCAGTGGATGAAGTCGTGACGATGATCCTCTACCATCGCGAGGACGAACCCCTGAAACGACTGATGCTGAGCGACGCCGAGGCGGCCAAACTGGACCGGCTTTGGGACGAACTATTCTTCGTATCGCAGGAACCGCTGCTGCGAGTGGTGAGCCACGAGCAATTGTATGAATTCGCCACACAGGATCGGAAGGATTTGCTGTCGCCATTGGAGTCGCTGCGTATTTCGATTAGTAAAGAGGCCGAAGCGTTCCGTGAGCATCTGAAAAAAACTGAACCCATTCATTTTGCGGCGATACTGGATTTGGCTGAGCGCGCTTGGAGAAGACCACTGACCGAAACCGACAGAAAGGATTTGCACGAGCTATATAAGACTCTGCGCTCGAAGGAACTGACGCACGAACGGGCTATCCGCTTAACGCTTGCGCGTGTGTTGACCTCACCTGATTTTTTGTACCGCCTGGAAAAGCCGGGGCAAAAAAAGGAAGGTAGTAAATGGGAACAGGTAAGTAATTTGGAGTTAGCCAATCGGCTTAGCTATTTCCTTTGGTCCTCGATGCCGGATGACGAACTGATGCGCCTCATGAGCGTAAAGAAATCGGTGAATGACAATTTAATTGCAGGACAGGTCAAACGAATGCTGCGCGATCCGCGAATCAGGCGATTGGCGGTGGAGTTTGCCTGCCAATGGTTGGACATTCGTGAATTCAATCTGGATGACGGCAAGAACGAGAGGCTATATCCGCAGTTTATCAACCTGCGGGGCTATATGTACGAGGAGTCTGTACGGTTCTTCGAGGAACTGTTCCGCAATGATCGCTCAATCCTCGATCTACTCGATTCCGACCATGCGTTTCTCAATGAGTCGCTGGCCAAGCACTACGGCATCCCGGGCGTTAGCGGTGCGCAGTGGCGGCGGGTTGCAGGCACACGCGCAACAGGCCGTGGCGGCATCCTTGGCATGGGCACAGTACTGGCAAAACAATCGGGAGCCTCCCGTACCAGTCCGATTCTGAGAGGAAACTGGGTCTCGGAAACACTTTTGGGCGAACGCTTGCCCAAACCACCGGCGAATGTCCCGGATCTCCCCGAGACCGTGCCGGAGGGATTGACGGCAAGGCAGTTGATTGAAAAACACAGTAGCGAGGCAGCATGCGCAAAGTGTCATGCCAAGATCGACCCATACGGATTCGCCTTGGAACAGTACGATGCGATTGGTCGGTTGCGCACGAAAACTGTGGACACAAAAACAAAACTCATGGATGGACATTCCATTGAAGGTCTGAGTGGATTACGGGAATATCTGCTAAATGAAAGACGAGAAGATGTGCTGCGTCAGTTCTCCAAAAAACTTCTAGGATACGCCTTGGGACGGGAGGTGGGATTGTCGGACAATCCCCTATTGGAGTCTATGAGGGAACAGCTCGCAAAAAACGATTTCCGCTTCAGTATAGCGGTGGAGACAATTATCAAAAGCGAGCAGTTTCGGAGTATTCGCACAGCGGTGGTGAAAGTTGATTGAAAATTTAATTCAGAAGCCCAGTTTGAACAATGAACGAAAGAGGAAATAGGATGAAACACGAGATTTCTAGACGAACAATTTTGCGTGGTTTGGGTGTAACGATGGCACTGCCCTGGATGGAAAGTGTACGTGTCTGGGGCGACGTCGAAAAAAGCGCCAAGAAAGCCAGCGAGGCACCGACTCGCATGGCCATTCTCTTCTCCGGGTGCGGTTTCCACAAACACGAGTGGTGGGCCAAAGGCCAAGGCAAGGGCATGCAACTTGGCAAAGTACTAGCTCCGCTCAGTGATTTCCGAGACAAAATGGTTTTCATCCGCGGTCTCTACAACAAAGAGGCGCTGAAAGGGAACATCCACAGTTCGCAAACTGGAAACCTGCTTTCGGGTGCCCCTCTGGCCTCTGGTGGACGCATTCAGTCGGGTACCAGCGTGGACCAGTACGTAGCGCAACGCATTGGCCGCCAGAACAAGGTACCCAGCCTCGTTTTGGGCTGCGAAAAAGCCAACCCCGGTGTCCACAAGAATTACTCACTGCTCTATAGCTCGCATATCTCGTGGAGCAGCCCCAACACGCCCACTCCACTGGAAGTGTATCCGGCGCTGGCGTTTGACCGTTTGTTTAAAAACAAAGCTCAGGTTGGTGACCAAAGCGTACTCGATGCGGTATTGGAGGATGCAAAGGACTTGCGTCGCAACGTCAGCCGACTCGACCAACAGAAACTGGATGAATACCTCAACTCCGTACGTGAAGTTGAGCAGCGCATTGAAAGCGCCGGGAAACGCGGTGAAGTGCAGGGTTGGAGACCGACGCTCACCAAGCCCGACATGCAGCGACCCAAGGACGGTTATCCGCAGGACATCGTGGAGCACATGCGCCTGATGAGCGACATACTGGTACTCGCCTTTCAGACTGATACCACGCGGATCTGCACCCTGAAGCTCAACAACGACCACGGCACGTTGCGCTTCCCTCACATTGGCGTGGACTACATGATACATCACCTTCTGTCACACAACGACAGCGATGATTGGCTTAAGGTGAATCAGTTCTTCCTCAAGCAAATGGCCTACATCGCTCGCAAGCTAGACGGCATACAGGAAGGCGAGCGCACCTTGCTGGACAACACCATGCTAATGCTTTGCTCTAGCATGCTCACTGGTCACCACGATGCCTCGCAACTCCCGGTCGTGATGCTTGGGGGTGGGGGTGGCCGCATAAAGGGCGGTCAAAATATTGATTATCTGGGGAAACCCGATCGTCAAATGAGCCGACTCTTTCTCAGCATGATGGACAAGATGGATGTCCGCCCGGAGATCTTTGGCGACGCCGACAAACCTTTGCAAGAAATCTAGTCAGCGAACGCGCTTCTCGGTCCCCGTGGGCGGCAAGTTGTCGACGAATCCCGCCTTGGTCCGCTTCAGTTCGGCGATGGTTTGTCCACGCATTTCGGCCAAGCGGGCGCCATGTTTTTTGAGCAGAGCGATATTGGTCAACTCCTCGGGATCCTTTTGGAGGTCGTACAGTTCTTCGATCTCGTCTTTCTCGAAGGTGCGAATGTATTTGTAGCGACCATCGTGCAGGGAAGCGTACCACGGCACCTCGGCCACTTTGCGCAACTCCTTCAAGTCGGTTGGTATGGCGTCGGTGTCGGAACCGTACTTGCGCCCCGTGAACACGGTCAGGACGGAGCGCTTCTTGGCCTGCTCGGGCTTCTTCAGCAAGGGAGTGAGGTCACGGCCATGCATTTCCCAAGGCAAATCGATTCCCGCAAAGGAAAAGAAGGTGGGCGCGACGTCCACTCCACTGACCGGCGAGGCGCAGGTCTTGCCACTGGGCAATTGTGAAGGCATGGACACGATGAAGGGGCACCGTATGTTGGCGTCGTAGGCAGCCACCTTGGAACGAAAGCCATGCTGGCCCCAGGCAAAACCCTGGTCAGCTGTGAAGACGATCAAAGTATTGTCGTATTGGCCGGTTTCCTTGAGTGCCTGGATCAACTTGCCGACGCTTTCGTCGAGAGCCAGCACGCCCTGTTGGTATTGGCGCACCCAACTGTTCAAGTCGCTGCCGTGGATGCCCCGACTGGGACTTTGCTGCCCCGTGGCCCGGCGACTGCCCTTCTGGTGGGGCAATCCATCGTCCCCTTTGTACCATCGGGCGATATGCTGCATAAAAGCGGGCTTGCCGTGACGAGGTGGATAAATGTCGTCGGGTATCGGGACCTTGGCCGAGGGATAAGCTTCCAGATGACGTTTGGCAGGAGTAAACGGACCGTGCACCGCCCCATAGCAAAGCCAAAGATACCAGGGTTTCTTCGGGTCGCGTTCCTCGCCCTTGAGGTAATCCAATGCCCAGCGCGTGTAGTTGTCGGTCGAGTACCCGGTGGTCATGACGGGCTTGCTGCCATTGGTCTCGATGAGCTGGTCCTTGTAGTAGTTGCCCGCGTTTTCCGGGTAG
>CAWVZQ010000094.1:0-9368 GCA_963934405.1 uncultured Opitutales bacterium
TGCCTCAGGAAGCGTCCACTTTTCGCAAACTCACCGTGGAACAAAACATACGAGCCATCGCCGAGACCTTGCCTCTGGAAAGAAAAGAAATGGACGAGCTCGTCAAGGAACGTCTCGGCGAGTTGAAACTGGAAAAGCTCGCCGACCAAAAGGCTTACACTCTCAGCGGTGGTGAGCGTAGACGTTTGGAGATTACTCGAGCTCTCGTCCTTTCACCTAAATTCCTACTCTTGGATGAACCATTCAGTGGAGTGGATCCGATAAGCGTAAGCGAAGTTCGAAAAATCATCCGAAGTCTACGAGATAAGGGCATCGGCATATTCCTGACCGACCACAACGTGCGCGAAACTCTTTTGTCGGTAGATCGGGCTTACCTTTTGCATGACGGTCGTGTACTTGCCTCGGGCGATGCGGATACCCTATTGAACGACCCAAAGAGCCGAGAACTTTATTTAGGAAAAGATTTCAAGGTTTAATTCACCTCTTAATCGATCATTAAAACCCAATTCCCATGACCAAATCGTCAAAGGCTTCCCATCAAGTTCCAAAGATTACCGAAAGCATCGCGGTAAAGGATTTCTACGAGTCATTTGGCGACCAGCTTCACCTACGACTCGTGACCAGTGAGAAAACCTTGAAGAAAAGTACTGTTCGCGAACGCAGTGTAAATCGTCCTGCACTCGCGGTCACGGGATACTTCAAGTATTTCGCGCACAAGCGGATTCAGCTTTTTGGAGCAGGCGAAATGGCCTTTTTTCGTGAACAAAACTCCAAGCAACGCCGGAATATCTTGGAGACCATGGTTTCAAAGAAAATTCCATGCATAGTGGTTTCCCGTAATCTTGCCCCGCCTCCGGAAATGTCTCAGATTCTAGAAAAGGGAGGCGTTCCACTTTTTCGTACTAATCTCACGTCCAAAGCCTTCACTACCGAGGTAACGGTTTTGCTGGAGGAACGCTTTGCCCCTCGTTCCAGTTTGCATGGAACCCTGTTGGAGATACGCGGCATTGGAACCTTGGTCCGTGGCGATAGCGGTTCTGGGAAAAGTGAGGCCGCCCTTGCGTTGATTGAACGTGGTCACAGCTTGGTCGCAGACGACGTCGTGCGGGTTAAGCTTCTTAGCGACCACACGCCCGTCGGATTTTGCGATGAAATGAACCGCGGGTACATGGAGTGCAGGGGCATCGGCATAATAAATGTGGAAGAATTGTTCGGCATAAGATTTATCCGATTAGAAAAACGAATCGATTTGGTTGTCACTTTCATTGAAGACCACGAAGGCGTAGAATCTGATAGAACCGGCTTGGAGAGAAGAACTTTCAACATACTCGACTTCCCCGTCCCGCACATGCAGATACCGCTTCGCCCGGGACGCGACATGGCTCGTCTCGTCGAAGTGGCGGCGATGGTTCAAGCAGGGCGATACCTTGGGCACGACTCCGCCCAAGACTTCAATCAAAAGCTCCTCAATAAAATGAATCCGTCAAAGGATTAAGTTAATCTTTTACCTGCTGATCTCTCTGGAACCCATTAATCAAAAGGGTTTCAGTGATGGAGAGTCTTTCGAAAAATCCGCAACGAAAAACATTCAAAAACTTACGGACGAGGCGGTGTGAACAACTTGTGAGAAACTTATCGCAATTTAGAGTTTTTTTTTCTTGGTAAGTTAAGGAGATTCGTACAAAACTTGTATCAGTTTAGTAATCTCCTTTCCAATCTCCACCTTCTGAAAATATAGACGAAATCAGCACAAGCCGCTGGATACAAGTGGTTTGCGACTAAAAAATACTCCTTTCAATCCCTTTGGCTTCTAATTCAAGCACGTCCAACTATATCTTAGATAGGATTCGCGTAATCTCCACCACAATAGAAACTTGCGAAACCTGTGAATAAATTCTCAAAAAGTTCCTAACTTCCTTCCGATGAACAAGACAGACAATGAACCCAATGTACTTTGGGACTCCCTTAAAAACAATCTTTGCGAAGCCATCCCGGCAGATACTTACAGGGTCTGGTTCGACAATGTTCGTCTCGGTAGATTCGAACGGGATTCTCTGGAGATCGTGGCCCCAAACGAATTCTCAGCCATATGGATTCGAGATAATTACATGGATGTCATCCGCCGCGAGGCAAAGCGTGTTGCCGGTCGGACGGTAAACGTCAATTTATATGGCGAACCTGAATTGGAAGAAGAGTCCAATTCCATTTCGGAGAACCGAAACGGTTCTCGCCCAACCCGTAAAAGCAAGCGCCAAGGTAAGAATCCAGACGAGATAGCCCGTTCTCTCGGACTCAATCCCACAAACACCTTCCGTAATTTCGTTGTCGGGGCCGGGAGTGAACTTGCCCATGCTGCCTGCATTGCCGTTTCCAACGCTCCGGCGCATGCTTACAACCCTCTATTTATTTACGGCGAAACAGGTTTAGGAAAAACTCACCTCATGCACGCCGTGGCTCATCATGCTCTGGAGCGTGATCCCGAAGCAAAAATATGCTATTTATCGTGTGAAAAATTCACCAACGAGTTTATTCGCGGCATTCAAGAAAACACCCTCACCAAGTTTCGCGCGAAATATCGCAGCGTTGATTTTCTGCTTATCGACGACGTTCAGTTTTTGGCGGGTAAGGAACGGATTCAGGAAGAGTTTTTCCACACTTTCAACGAAATTTTTGAATCCCAGAATCAAATCGTACTTACCAGCGATCGCCCGGCGGGAGAGATCGACAAGCTGGAAAGTCGTCTGCTTTCCAGGTTTCAGTGGGGATTAGTCGCCGACATTCAAGCCCCTGATTTGGAAACCAGAGTGGCGATTTTGTCGTGCAAGGCCGAGGCTATGGGCATCTCGGTTGAACCCGAGATCATGAACTTTCTGGCCAAGAGCATCGCCCGCAACGTTCGGCGAATGGAAGGCGCGCTCACTCGCGTTGCAGGCTATGTCGGACTCACGCGCAAACAAGCAGACCTTCCCACTGTTGAACGATTGCTGCGAGATATCCTTAGGGAAGAAACTCTCAGTCGCATCACGATTGAGAATATCCAGAAAAAAGTGACCGACTACTATCACCTACGAATGGCCGACATGCTTTCTCGTAGACGCCCGGCCAATATCGCCTTTCCGCGACAAGTCGCGATGTACTTGAGTCGGATTCTGACCGATCATTCGTTGCAGGAAATTGGAAACAACTTTGGCGGTCGCGACCACGGCACTGTCATTCACGCCTGCAAAACAGTGGAAAACATGATGGATCAAGACGAAGGTATAAAACGTGCCGTAGAGCACTTAAACGAGCACCTTTCCCACTCCATGGAGTAGTTGTCGCTATCCGATTTCACCTCAAAGGGACCTGTGCGTGCAGGTAATACAATTCCATCGAAAATCTTCCAAAGGCTTGCCACTTTGCCGAGGTTCCTGTTATTAGATGTGACAAAACCGTTATGAATACAATGGAATCTGAAGAAGAACACCCTATCCAAGAAAACCTTGACGACTCGAACCCTGAAGCAGGGCAATCCGATGCTGCAGGCGAGAATCCCGAGATCGTGGACAAACCCGCTGCCGTGTCGAATGAACCTACTGATGAGCAGAAGCGAGAAGTCGCTCGGTGGATCAACGAGGGTGTCGGTCTGTCCGACATCCAGAAAAGACTTTCCGAAGAGTTCGGCGTCACCCTAACCTACATGGACGTGCGCTTTCTTATAGATGACCTAGATCTGACGATTCAGGACGAGGAGGAACCCGAACCTAAAAAAATTGAACCTGAAGCCGAAGCACCTGAGGCGGACCCCAACGCCGACTTGCTTGGTTCAGTTTCCGTTGATGTCGACAAAGTCACCCGTCCGGGCGTAATGGCCAGTGGCACGGCCACCTTTTCGGACGGTGTCAACTGCCCTTGGTACCTCGACCAGTTCGGCCGTTTGGGTTTAACGCCCAAGGATGAAGCTTACAAGCCAAGCGACGACGATCTGGCCGAGTTTCAAAAACAACTGCAAGCCGAACTTCAAAAGTCCGGCATGTAGTCCCAATCAATCCCGAGTCAAGATTCGGGCGGTATCGCCTTAAGGGTGCCGGCTTCTAGTTCGCAGAGCTCTTTGTAGCGATTCAAGGTTTTCTCATCTGCGACAAGATGCAAGTTCGCTTCCAGCGCAATGTTTTCAAGTACCCTTTGAAAGCGCATGCACTTGACCTTCTTTCGCTCCAACTCGAAGCGCTTTTTCTCTAATCCGGCACTTTCGCTTTTGGCCTTCTTGTATTTCTCCCACTCGCCGTCTTTTTTTACAAGATCAAGCAATTCTTTGCTTTCCTTGGAGCGCAAAAGTCTACGAACAGTTGGATGGTAGGGATTCCCCACTTCCGGCCAACGCTTGCGAATTTGGCCTGAAAGCTTGGTCTTGATCCTTTTACGTTCCTCATCGGGTTTCTTTTTCTTTTCCGCAAACGCCTTTCGTCCATCGTCCAGTTTTTTGGTGAGATCCCGGGCTGACTTGGCTCGATTCTCGCCCTTCAGTCCCAACTGCTGGGATAGTCCTTCCAGTACGGCGCGATCAGGGGGGGATGCCGCTTCCAATATCTTGTCGAAATGGGATTCCACTGTTAGCCAATCTTCCTTTTTCGCTTTCGTCTCTTCTTTTGGTTTCTCTTCTGCCTCACTTTTGGCCTCTTCTTCGCAAGCCTTCGTGACCGTGGCATTCCCATCGGACTTGTTCTCCGGTTTTTTCGCTTTAGGCGGAGAACTCTTTGAAAACTTTCGCAGAAAGGCGCCGGAAGTTTTTATCGGCACGTCTATAGTGTCCGAAGTCAAGATCACATGGGCATGAGCCTCGGCATAAGAAGTTTTTCCGTCCTTGTCGAAATCCGGCTTTTCGACCGGATCTCCGATTCGACTTTCACCGCAGAGGGCTTCCCAGAAACTAGTGCTGTATTCCTTGTAGTTTTTCTCCTGAATATCCGGTGTGCAACCAGCCGCCACTCGGTCCTGCACCGTGGCGAAGAAACCGGCGCGAGCATGATCGGACATTCCTTTCTTCGGATCACCGTCCTTGAATATTACGTTGGCGTAACCTCCGCTGTAACATTGTACCATTACCAGAGTTACCGGCATGTCCTTGGGCAACTTGTCCAATCGCTTCACGAAATCTCTGACTTTTACCTTTTGGCCATTCCATAAATGAGCGGTGGTATTGTCGGGGGTCTTCTTATCGCCCTTGCCTCCATGCCCGGTGAAGTAAATCAAGGCTTCCTTGCCCGGATTCTTGGCAGTTGCGTCGAACCATTTGTCGAACTCCGCCAAGAGGGAGGGACCGTCGGCATTCAGTTCGTTACTTCGATACTGATGACCAAGTCCACGCGTCGATCCAACTAGTTCAGCCAGTATTCGGTTCATTTCTGGAATGCGAAAGGCGGGGTCAGCGTACTGCAGGTCGCGACCTTTGTCGCGACCATCGGCAAACAGGGTGCGTGTCTCGGCATTCTCCAGTCCCAGCATCCCCATCACTCGCCGAAAATACTTCACATTGCTTTCCAGCGAAATCTGGTTGCCGCTCGGAGAGTATCCACCGCCCGCGATCAGGATGCGGAGTCCGTTCAACTTCTCAGGCTTCTTAGCCGATTTGGCAGCCTCTTCCTTTTTTTCCACCTTCTCGGGCGGGGCTACTTTGTCGACAGGTTCACCGTCCGGAGGGCAGGCCAAGGCGGGAAAAGCGAAGGTCGCTACTCCAACGACCAAGGAAAAGTTGAAAAACTTCATACAATTATCCCAACGCCATCTAGGTTCCAATGCCAAGTAAAAACCGCCGAGAAACGATCTTATTCCATTCGCCCGTTTTAGTCTAGGTAGCTTCCTTAGGCATTCCACCTCTGATCGAACCCGCCACTACGGAACCGTAATTGGCTTTGAATGCCTCGTCCAACGGTCGACTGTTCAGTACGGACAACCACACCCGAAGCAAATGCCTACGCCTATCGAGCTCGGGCCAATCCTCAAAAGCTGTCCTGCGATGGAAAGTCACCCAGTTGTTCAGAAAGAGGACGTCGCCGGGTTCCTGGCTGAAACGGACACGCAAATCATCTCGTTCCGCCGTCTCCTCCAGAAAGTCGAGAGCCTCCCTTTGTTCTTCGCTCAAACTCGGACAGGCAGGATCGGCATCCGCCCGATCGATCAACACCCGCAAAAAGCTTCCTGCGAAATGCCCATCGCAAAAGGAGAAGACCGGCTGTTCACAGTAGGGCAGGGCGTTCCCTTTGTCCACAACGTGTCGTTTGTAGGGAAAAGGCTGCATGAGAATGTTCAGCAGGTCGGGACGTTCCTTTCTTATCGATTCGTAAAGCGCAGGACTGCTTACTAGTTCGTTCTCCCCGCCCTCCATTGCCTGCCGAATGCAAAGAAACGCGATTACGTCGCAACGATCGGTATGAAAGCTCAGTTTGCGGTTGGTATTGGGTCCTCGCGTCCGTGAATCATCTTTCCCGAAAGCTTCGTTGCGAACGCTCAACATCAAGTCGCCTGTAGCATTCTGCGATACCGGAGTTCCTACTTGAGAGGCCATCCAAAGAAAAAGCTCGGATATTTTCTCCGTGCCGAATTTCAATTCAAAGCGATCCAAAGGAAAGCCGCGCAAAATGACGGCACCCGAACCGTTCTCCAATGAATCTTGAATGGAACCCAGCTTTGTCTTGAGCAACTCAGAGCCAATAGGCTCATGGACCTGTTTGTTCAAGGTACCTAGAACTCCAAGCTCTTCCAACTCCTCTTCGACGAAGCTCCACTCCCAGTCGGCTCCGGCAAAGAGTTCCTCTCCGCGCCATGAGGAGGGCTTATTTCTAGAACTGAGGCTTGGAAAGGTCAATAAACGCCTTACTTGGAGAAGGAATCCATGAACGAACCGATCAAACTCATGAAGGATGCGAAGTCGAATTCTTTGCGCTCATCGATGGGCATATCGGGCCAAGGCGGGGAGTTTGCAAGCAAGGAGTTCGAGCCGTACCGAATGGAGTGTGCGTTCCATTTACCGAAACCAATAGCTCCCAATCTCCCTTTGGAAGAAACTCCTATCGAAAGAAATTTCTCTTCGGGGTCGTAGGGTTCGACAAAGCGGATGCTGTGTGTCGTGACCTCTCCCATGGAACTGGTTGGCGGAAGCCATGCTCCCTTTTGGGTCAAGGTGTATCGCAATAGGGTTCCCAATCCCGCAGACGTTGCGAGATAGGGGTTGTCTAGAATTCTTTCCCCTTGATCGGCTACTTGCTCCACGGAGGAGCCCATTCCCGCCCCTAAATTGAAATTGAATGTTCCATCCTCGGCATCTCGTTTCAACGAAAAACTGGGCATTGGAACGGCTCCGGAGGATGCGAAGCGTAGGATTTTTTTTCGTTCATGGGAATACAGAGCGCTGGAATTGGCGTCCGTCCGATAAGCGAGAACGAGAGCGTCGCCACGACGAACTTGCAATTCGAAGAGGTTCGAACTCGTAGAGATGCCGAGATAGAGCTTGGCGATAGAATCCTGTTTCTCTTCGCCTTCTTCCGGCTGCAAGTTTGCCTCGATCCTAATTGCCTCGACGTCCTTGGAGAAGGTTTTTACGGCTGCGAGGATAGCCTTGCTCAGGGCGTTTCTGCGACCTTCGGCGTGTTGCACTCCGTCCCCAAGCGAACGAGCGGCCTTCGCCCAAGCATCATTGCCTTGGATCTTCGCGAGTGCTGCTTCAGCTTCATCGCTGCGGTCGAGAGCGATAAGGGCCTTCGCTCTCCAGAAAGATAGCCTTGAAGTGCTTTGGATTTTAGGAGGCAGGTTTTCCAGATGAGCGAGTCCTCCGGCTAAGTCCTTATTCTTTCCAAAAATCGCTCGTTCGGCCAGCAGTTCGGTCACTTGAGGATTCTTGCGTTGCTCCTCGTCTAGATTGGAAAGGTAAAAACTTTCCGCAAAAAGAGCATCGGAACCGTTCAACTTGTGAACGGCGGCAAGCTTTTCAAGGATCGGTTTGTCTGAAAGAACTGCAGTCGCGACCTCTGCTTGGTCACCACTTTCTTCGGCCAGGCCTTGCAGGGGCTCTCGCGCAGCCTGTCGGAGATTGGTAACACCGGCCGATTCGGCCAACAGAAGCACACGAAGACGCAGGGAGTTGTCGGCCAACAGCTTTGCCCCGTGAATTCTAAGCGCAAGCAGGATGCATCGGCAAAAACGAGCGGGAAAACCGGGTTTCGCCTCCGACACTCCGTCGGCCTCCTCGATCAGGATTTCACGAAGCTTCTTCTCATCCGTCCCCAGCGAGCTTAACAGGTAATTTGATTGAAGGCTGCTTGGATAATCAAAGAGCAGGGCGCGTCGAGCCTCTTTTGCCACTTGCCCGTTTCCGGTTATGGTGGCGACCATGTACAAGTCATGCGCTAGTCGTGGGCTTAAGGGAGCCTTCGGGTTTTGCTCGAGGTAGGCTCTTGCGTCCTTATGATAGTCGGTGATGCGTCCCCCGGACAAGTATTCCTCCGACATCGGTATCGGGGACTCACCCAATAATCCATGCTCGGGGCACAAACCGATCAGGACTGCAAGGTATGCAAATCGTAACTTCATAGATTATTTGAATGAAAGGGATTCGTAGTCATATGAACCGGATGAATTTCATGCGATATCTTTTATAGCTTCCCCATCCGAGCTTCGCAGAAACTCTGCCGGTCGTAAGATCGGGACACTGGATTCCTCTGCGAGATCGAGCAGGTGATGATCGTTTCCTATGAGGGCGTCCACCCTGCCCGCGACCGCAGTGGCAAGGACCTTTGCGTCGTCGGGATCCGCAGGCACCTTGATCCCCATTTCGCGGGCGTCGCACTCGACGACTTCCGCCGTCTCTACGAAACGTTGCAGGAATTTTCGGTACTTCGACTTTCTTGCCGCGCGGTTTATAATAAAGTCATACTCACGCCGCAGGGCCGGACTACTTACGGCGCGCAGTGTTTTGCCTTCGAGGCACGCATCCACTATTCGGCGACTAGCCGAACCTTTGTTCCACGCTGCCGCGATCAGGACGTTGGTGTCGAGTACCACGCGCTTCGGTCGTGGATGCCCAACGAAACGGGCGAGAATACGAAAAAAGAAACCCACTGCCTTCAGAGCATCGCTCCTTTAAAACAAGGGCTACAGTTTCCGTATCCCGGCCCCGATCACTTCGATCGTTCGGTCGATTTCAGCATCCCCGTGGGCAGCGCTTAGGAAACAGGTCTCGAAGGCCGAGGGTGGCAGATATACTCCTTCTTCGAGGGCGTGACCGAACAAAGTCTTGAATTGATCGGTCTTAGTTTCCACGGCTTGCTCGAAATTCATTACGGGATCTTCCGAGAAGAACAGGCACAGCATCGAGCCGACCTGTGGAACTTGCA
>CAWVZQ010000095.1:0-9317 GCA_963934405.1 uncultured Opitutales bacterium
GCTGATCTGCAGAACGCTCACAAGGTGCTCAAGAGCTTTGATCCTTCGGGTATCGCCGCTACCGACTTGCGTGAATGCCTCTTGCATCAACTTGAACAAAGTGGCGAGGTAGAGTCTCCGGCCTACGTTGTCGTTCGCGATCACTTGGACCTCCTTCTTCGCCGTCGCGTGCCCGATCTGGCGCGAAAACTTTCCCTGCCAAATGACGATATTCACGAACTGATCGAGCGAATTGCCGAACTGGATCCTGCGCCGGGCCGGCGATTCTCCATAGACACAAACCATTCGATCTCGCCCGATGCGACCGTTGAGCGGATTGGCGACGAATGGGTCATATCCCTTACCGACGACTTTATTCCCCGTCTTCGCATTAACAAGACTTACAAGGATCTCATTGCCAAAGGTAAGCTCGAAGCCAAAGAAAAAGACTATGTCCGAAACCAAATGCGATCAGGAAAATTTCTGATAAATGCAATCGAGCAGAGACAGAACACTATCGAGCGGATCACCCGGAAGCTGATCGAGCGCCAGACAGAATTCTTCGAAGAAGGCGTATCCAGCCTCAAACCTCTCACTATGGCCGAAATGGCCGAGGAAATAGGTGTCCACGAAACCACCATTTCTCGAGCTATCTCAAGCAAGTACCTACAGACTTCGCACGGGATCTTCCCCTTCAAGTACTTTTTCACCCACGGCTACGTAGGGAAGGACGGAGACCTCGTGTCAAACACGAGCGTCAAGGAACTGATTGGCTCCATCATCGAGAAGGAAGACCCTGCCAAACCTCTCAGCGACCGAAAAATAGTCGATATCCTCGCCAAACGCGACGTGACGCTCGCTCGCCGCACAGTGGCCAAGTACCGGGAGCAACTAGGTATCCTCCCCACCAACCTTCGTCGTCGCTACTAAAAGCCGCAAATGTCCCAATAATCGGCGATCTTCCGCACTATGACAACCGCCGACGCATTGTCCGGACTCCGTCTGCCGCTTCTTGTCGACGCCTCTTCGCAGGTTCAGGTCGGAATTCCCGACTCCAAGGATTGGCTCAGCCTGGTAAGGGAGGAGAAACCTGCCTTGGAATCTCTCTTTGTGGCTATCCCCAAATCTCTCGAAGAGATCGACGCCCCAATCTCAGCAATCGATGCCATTCTGTTTTGCGAAGGTCCCGGATCGACGCTCGGACTCCGTGTGACCGCGACCGCGGTAAAAACCATCCTTCGGGAAAACGAGCCATCCCCCACCCTGTTCACCTACAATGCCCTCGATCTCGCCGCCATTATCTCCAACGACTTCTCGCGCCCCATATTGGCACCTTTCAGGAAAGGGAAAAGATTGCTACGCAGCCCCATCTCGAATTCCGCTATCGGCTCTATTGAGGTGCTCGAAGAACCCATTTCGGAATCACTCTCGAAGGAAGCCCTTCACTTGCCCTCACTTCGGTCGTGGGAAACCCTCCCGAAAGGCCTGGATGTCCTCGACTACGACATTTCCCATATTGCGGGACTCGCGGGGATAGCCCCGATCCTACGACCTGCTGAGATACCGGAGGTGTTCACTCCCCTGCCTGCCGAGTTCCGCAAATGGAAACCCGCCCGCGACCTATCGCCTAACTAGAATGCCATGCGTTGCTGGGCCGAAATTGACCTTGCCGCTCTCGAGCGCAACCTAGGCCTGATCCGGGCCGCTTTGCCTCAAGGCATTCGCTACGTATCGGTGGTCAAGGCCGATGCCTACGGGCATGGTATTCATCCCACCGCGGCTCGCCTCATGCAAAGCGGGGTCGATCTCTTTGCCGTGGCCAATGTTCGCGAAGCCACTGAAATTCGTGAAATGGGCTCGGGTTGGCCCATTCTCGTGCTCGGTCCCCTGTTGCCCGAGGAAGACCGATCCCTCGCCACTCACGACCTAATTGCCACCATATCCTGCGCCAATGAACTGGATCGCTTCGCAGCAGTTGCCCGAGAGGCAAACAAAACGCTGCCCATACACCTAAAAATAGACACTGGAATGGGCCGAATGGGAGCTTGGTGGGAAGAAGCCGTTGCCCTTCTTCAAGACGCTCAGTCAAGACCCGAGCTGAAACTGGAAGGTGCCCTCACTCACTTTGCCGACCCCAAGGACATTGAATTCACTGGGAAACAACGAAAAATCTTTCTCGATATCCTTCGAGAGCAAAATCTTCTAGGGAAACCCGATTTTCTGGTTCACGCCGACAATTCCTCCTCCCTTCGCACGCTTTCCTCCGACGATCCCTGTAATGCTGTTCGTATCGGTCTCCACCAGTTCGGGATCGCGCCTCCCGCAGGTTCCCCTCTCGCCGATCTCAAGGTCGATCCCGTGTTCTCGTTTCACGCACGGTTGGCGCTAGTGAAAAATCTTCCTGCGGGAGCGTCCGTAAGCTATGGTCGGGAGTACGTCCTCGAGCGGGATTCGCGCATCGGCATATTGACCGCGGGCTACGGGGACGCCATTCCCCTGCCTTGCGGAAATCGAGCGGATGTCCTCCTGCGTGGTCGTCGCCATCCCATCGTGGGACGGGTCACTATGGATCAGACTCTCGTAGACCTCACCGACGCTGATGAAGACTTGCAACCAGGAGAAAACATAACGTTAATCGGTTCGCAAGGGAGTGAACGGATACCGCTACCCGAGCTTGCCGCTCATTCGGACACCTCCCCTTGGGAACTCCTGTGCTCTGTCACCAAGCGCGTGCCACGCGTCTACAAGACTACGCGGACTTAGCGAGGGCCGTTTAGCCCGTATCAGAGGTCCACGTTGCCCTTCACCTTTTCGACGATGCCGTCTAGCTCGGCAATGCAGGCGGCTCGGCGGTCATAGGCGTGCTGTCCGTCCTCGGGGCAACCGTAGGGCGACACCCAGCCCATGCCCTTTTCCTCGTGGGTCTTGTGCACCCCCCGAAGCCAACCCGCGATTTTCTCCAGATTGGCGAGTATGCGATTACCTTCTTGTGGTTCCTCATGGGGATTCCCGTAGGGAGCGCGGCTCACGACGTTGCCTTCCCCGTCCTTCGATTCCTCCCAAGCTATCTCGGCCGTCTCACACGACTCCCAAAAATGAATCTTTCCAAAATCCACGCAACCCTCTGTCACCGCTTGAGCCATAGCCTCGATCTCGGGCACGGCCACCTCGGCGAAGGATTCCTCGCCCTCGTCACTCTCCACTTTCCTCTCGGCGTCCTCTAGCAGGCGAACCTTCTCGTCAAAGGCTGCAGCAACGGCCTTAACAAAAGAGTAGTTCACTTGTGCCTTCAAGTCCCCGTCGAGCATTAAGTCGACATAGTCGAAATCGAGTTCCTGAGAGCCTTGCGCGTTTTCTGCGTCGGATTCCTGCCCATTATCGGCAATGGTCTCTTCTGGAATTAGGTCGTCGTCTTCCCGAATGGAAGAGCTATCGGCTTCAGCATGTGTTTCGTTCATAAATTTATATTTCTGAAAATCCCGACTAACCTTTGTCTCCGTTCAGAAAATGCTTTTTCAAGTTTCGGATTTAGACATAGTTGCCGAACTTGCTTAGATATGTTCAGGTAAACCTAGTTGTCTAAGGAACAGCGACCGCAGTTGCTGGGCATGCCCGAGCAGGGTGGCATTTCTGCGGAGCCGGAAGATTCGTCGGAACCGGTTGCGGCGAAGACCGAAAGTTTCTTCTCCAGTTTGGGCGAACCGCAGTGCGAGCAATGGGCCTCGCCCACCCAGTTGGAGGAGCGGACTAGAAGCTCGGAGTCCTTGTCGCAGTCGGAACAGGTGAACTCGTAGATAGGCATGGGTGTAACGGCGTTTGCCGATCGTGGATGGGATCAGTAGTTGGCAAGCAAGTAGAAAAACCAAGCGATCATATAATAGAAGGAAATGAGGATACCGGCGCCAAAGAGGCCGAAAAAGGCGAATCCGAGAATTTTTTGCGTGCCTTCCGAGCGGAGGAAGTCGGGTTCCTTTTCCATGGAACCGACCATAAGGATGAAATACACCACGAGGGCGAAAATCGGCATTGTTATCATGAACCAATCAAATTCCGTATTCATTATCTAATAAATTCCAAGTTTCAGATGATGCTCCAAAAGTGAGATTATATATGTCGGCAGGTCGCGGGAAGTCAAGAACGGGTGACTTTTCTAATTGAAGAATTCTCACCGCAGATGCAGGGTCTATCCACATTTCCAAAAATCATCCTCCCAGTTATCCATCCATGAAAAACCTTCTGACAATCGCCTGCGCAGTGTTCATTGCCTTTGCAGGTATTGAATCCGTCTCCGCCAAATCCAAGGACAATCCCTCGTCGAAGGCGAAAACCGAAAACAAATCCAAAGTAAAAGTGAAAAAAATTCGACATGTAGTGTGCTTCAAGTTCAAAGAAGACGCCACCAAGGAACAGATCGCAAAGGTGGTGAAGACCTTCGAGGACTTGAAGAAGAAAAAAAAGATCGCCGAGATCGAAAACTTTGAATGGGGAACGAACAACAGCCCGGAGGGACTCAACAAGGGGTTCACTCATTGCTTCATCTTAACCTTCGCCAACGAGAAGGCCAGGGACGCCTACCTCCCCCACCCCGACCACAAGGCCTTTGGGAAAGTACTAAAGCCCATTCTGGACGACGTCTTCGTAATCGATTTCGCGAAGTAGCGTGAGATCGGTCGCAATCAATTGCGGGCTTGCCCTTGCTGTCTCCTTCTTGACCGCAAAGGAACCACAGAAGGTTTTCCGCATCGCGGGCTATCTGCCCGAGTATCGCGTGGACGGGATCGCCCCCGAGGGCGTTGCGGGGTTGACCGACTTGATCGTGTTCTCGATTTCGCCGAGGGCAAATGGTTCGATCGACGCCGGCTCTTGGCCAAAGCGAAAGATGGAGAAGGTTCGAGAGTTGGCCGCCTCGGCGAAGGCCCGGATGCTGATTGCTGTGGGAGGTTGGGGACGCTCGGCGGGATTCCCCGGCATGGCCGACAACTCCCAGTCTCGACAACGATTCGTCAAGGAACTATCCGCCTTTTGCCAAACCAATGGGTTTAAGGGGGTGGTCTACGATTGGGAATTTCCTCGCAACTCGAAAGAGGAAACTTCCTTCGATCATCTGCTCCGCGAGACGAGACGTTTGTTCGTACCGAAGCGTCGAACCGTGGAAATCGCGGTGAATTCGGCGAGACCTTTGCCGAGAGACTGGACGGTGAAGGTGGACGCCGTGCACGTGATGTCCTACGATAACGGTCCGCGCCACGCCACTTATGAGCAAGCTGTGGAGGATCTCAACAACATGGCCTCATTGGGGGTTCCGGCGGAAATGCAGTTGCTTGGTCTACCCTTCTACGGTCGCCAAATCACGAATAGAAAAAATGCTCTCACCTATGCCGAGATCAAGGTACGTTTTCGCCCCAAACGGGGACAAGACGAGGCGGGCGGGTATTACTTCAATGGCCCGGACACGATCGCGAAAAAAGTGAAATTAGCCAAGGAACGGGGTTTGTCCGGTGTTATGATCTGGGAAATCGGTCAGGATGCCAAGGGGAAGGATTCGTTGCTCAAGGAAGTGGCCTTAGCCAAGAAAGAATGATTCGGCTCATCCCCATATGTTTGACGGTTACGAAAAAATTCTATAATGCGTAAGAATTACGACTCCAGCAACATGAAGATAAAAAAGAGAATATGAAGATTATCCCCTATCTAGCAGTTTGGCTTTTGATCTTTCCTCGTGCCTCGGCCGTCGATTTCGAGAAGGACGTAAAGCCCGTTCTCGAGCGGCGTTGCGCCAAGTGTCATGCCTACGGGGAGCGCCAGGGCGGGCTTTCAATGGAGACTCGCGAAAGCCTTTTGAAGGGCGGCGAGGAGGGGAAGGTCGTGGAGGCAGGAAAGACCAAAGGCAGCCTATTCCTCGATCTGCTCGTGGAAAAGGACTCGGCAGATCGCATGCCACAAAAAGCGGACAAGATGCCCGACGAGGAAATCGCCTTGCTCCAAGCCTGGGTGAAGGCGGGATTGCCTTGGGAAGAAGGTTTTGCCTTCCGTCATCCGAAGGCTCCGATGGCTCCACGCGTAGTGAAACTGCCACCCGAGAAAGGAGAGCGGAAGAACCCCATAGACCGTCTTCTTCAACCCTATTTCGCCAAGCAAAAAGGAAAGCAGCCGAAACCAGTGGACGACCGCACCTTACTTCGTCGCACCTACTTGGACCTGATCGGCCTGCTCCCCACTCCCGCACAGTACACGGCCTTCGCTGAGGACAAGGATCCGGGGAAATATAATAATCTCGCAGACGCCCTGCTGGCGAACGACGAGCACTATATGCAGCATTGGCTCTCGTTTTGGAACGATGCCTTTCGGAACAGCTACACTCGGCAGTATCACGGTGGAAACAAGTACCGTTTGACCAATTGGTTGAAGGCGTCGCTCAAGGCTAACAAACCTTACGACCAACTCGCTCGAGAAGTGTTGAGTCCGACAGCCGGAGACCAAGCAGCCTTTATCGACGGCATCAAGTGGCGGGGGACGGTGAATTCCTCTCAAGTCGTCGAGATGCAGGCTGCCCAAAACGTGACTCAGGTTTTTCTAGGTCTCAACCTCAAGTGCGCTTCCTGCCATGATAGTTTTATCAACGACTGGACTCTGGATCAATCGTATGCCTTTGCCACCGTCTTCGCAAATGCCCCGATGGAGAAGCATCGCTGCGACAAGCCGACCGGACAGAAGGTTTCCGCGAGCTTCATCTATCCCGAGCTGGGGGAAATTGATCCGAAAGCCTCGCGTAACGTTCGTCTCAAACAGTTGGCCGACCTCATGACGAAGAAGGAAAATGGCCGGTTTTCACGGGTCATCGTCAATCGGTTGTGGGCATCATTCTTCGGCAGAGGTCTCGTCGAGCCCGTGGACGAAATGGACAACTCGCCCTGGTCAGCAGACCTCCTCGATTGGCTGGCTCATGACTTTGCCTCCAATGGGCACGACCTCAAGCGGACCATGCGAATGCTCGTTACTTCTCAAGCTTATCGATTGCCCGCGATCGAACCTGTACCCAACCAGAAACCAGACAAGTTCATCTTCCAAGGTCCCCTCACCCGGCGTCTACGGGCCGAACAATTTATGGACGGATTGGCGCAACTCGGTGAAGCGGCTGCACCACCGACCAAACGCCCGGCTTTCCAACGGCATGGCCTCAAAAACCTCGATCGGCTCATGCGCATCCTCGGGCGCCCCAAACGGGATCAAGTCGCTACCTCTCGCGACGATCGCCCCACTACCCTGCAAGCCCTCGAACTGAGCAATGGCGACATCATGCACAAGGCCGTACAGAACGTCGGCAACCGTTGGGCCGCCGGCAAGCGAGCGCCCGACAAGTTGATCGATGACCTCTTCAGCAACGCCTTCCTGCGTACACCTGATGTGGAAGAAACAATCGCCGCGAAGGCACTATTGGGTGAAACGCCGAGTGCTGCAAACGTGTCTGACCTCGTATGGGCGCTAGTCCTGCAACCCGAATTTCAACTTATTTATTGATATGCAACATCGACGCGAATTCCTAAAGACAGCTTCCACCGCCACCTTGGCAGCCCTAGCCGCAGGCTCACCCGAGCAAGCCATCGGTTCCACTCCCCGTACCGAATGGCCCAAGGCTAAGGCGGACTCGATAATTATTCTCTGGATGGGAGGCGGGATGGCCGCCCCCGATACTTTCGACCCAAAACGTTATGTCCCGTTCGAGGTGGGTGTGCCGCTGGAAAAGATAATCAGCACCTTTCCCGCCATCGATACCAACGTGGACGGAATAAAAATCACCGAGGGATTGGAGAATATCGCTCAGGTGATGGATCGTGGAACTTTAATCCGCTCCCACAAGGTAGCCGATTTGGGACACATACTGCACAGCCGTCACCAATACCATTGGCACACGGGGTACGAACCTCCTATAACCGTCGCCGCACCCCACATCGGATCGTGGGTAGCCAAAAGCCTAGGTCCTCGAAATCCAGCTATCCCCCCCTTCATCGACGTCGGGCAGGTAATGAACGCAGGCGGCGAGACGGAAGCCCTGAAAGCCTTTCACACAGCCGGATTCCTAGGCAGCGAACACGGTCCCTTCATGATTCCCAATCCAGACCTGGCAGCCAAGGCCGTCGAACCTCCCCCCGGGATGGATGTTTCGCGTTTCTCCAATCGTTACAAGGCTTTCGAAAAACTGGCAAAGGCTTCGCCCGTATTGAAGCACGGTTCCTCCTATCAGCGGGAATCCCTTCTGCGGTCGATGGACAGCGCCCATCGCATTCTCGGCGACAAAAAGGCCGCTCAAGCATTCGACGTATCACTGGAAGACAAAGACAGTTTCGCAAAGTACGACACCGGAGAATTTGGTCGCGGCTGTTTGCTGGCCCGAAGATTGGTGGAGGCGGGTTCTCGTTTCATCGAGGTCACCACGGGGTATTATCCTTTCAAAAAATGGGATACGCACGAGAACGGACATCTCACCGTTAAAAAGATGAAGGAAGAAATCGATCGGCCTATCGCTCAACTAATTCTCGATCTTGAAGCTAGAGGTTTGCTCGATCGAACCTTGGTGGTGCTGGCGAGTGAGTTCAGTCGCGACATGATCATCGAGGGAGTGCCGGGCAGTTCGGCCAGAGATCAATCTAGGGCCAAAACCGACGTCCTCAAGGAAATGAAGCACTATGGGCAACACCGTCATTTTACTGGTTCCGGGTCCGTGCTCATGTTCGGCGGAGGTATCAAGAAAGGGTTCCTTTACGGCAAGACGGCTGAAGAACGTCCGTTGCTGTCGATCGAGAATCCGGTAAGCATTGCAGACCTTCATGCCACCATTTATCACTCGCTCGGAATCCCCGCGGATCACAACTACGAAATCGAGCGTCGCCCCTTCTATGCCACCAAGGACGGCAAAGGGAAACCTGTTCTAGATCTATTTGCATAGAAACCGGCTTTGGGCGGACTTTGATTCTTGACCGCCGAGGCGTTGTGGATTCGCTAGTCTGCATGGATTCCAAACGACACACTCGCATGCCTCTCCATAAAAACGCCGACTTTGTCCTTTTCGTCATTTTTGCTCTTGCCTCCGTTGCGGTTGGCGATGTCAAGACGCCTGCCATTTTCGGCAGCAACATGGTTCTCCAGCACGATCATGCCAATCCCGTATGGGGCTGGGCGGACATGGGTGAAAAAGTATCCGTAAGGATTGCAGGACAATCCCACGACACCCAAACGGACAAAAACGGCAATTGGCGAGTGACGCTCAAACCGCTCAAGGCCACGGGCAAGGCGCTCACCCTGGCGATCAAGGGAAAGAACGAACTGAAATACGAAAACGT
>CAWVZQ010000096.1:0-9281 GCA_963934405.1 uncultured Opitutales bacterium
CCCTCGCCTTGACCCTCTTCACCGAAGGCTTCGAGGGCTTCGGCTTGTTCTCCGATGGCTTGCTCGGCTGCCGCTAGAGCTTCGCCGAAATTGTCTGGCGGGAAACCATCCTCAGGCGGTGAATCTTGGGGAAAGGCATCCGCGAATGCGGGTTCTTCCGGAAAAGCATCCGCGAACGCTTCGGCTGCTTCGGCTAATTCTGCTGCATCTTGGGCTGCTTCTTGAACCGCTTGTGCCTGTTGACCCGCTTCCTGCGCGGACTGTTGTGCCTCTTGAGATTGTTGCTGGGCTTGTTGGGATTGTTGCTCGGCTTGCTCGGACTGCTGTCCTTCTTGTGTAGCTTGTTGCTGAGCTTGCTGTGCTTGTTGCTGAGCCTCGGCATTTTGTGGCTGAGCCTCGGCATTTTGCTGAGCCTGCTGAGCTTGCTGCTGAGCTTGTTGAGCTTGTTGTGCTTCTTGTTGAGCTTGTTGCTGTGCCTGTTGAGCCTGCTGCTGTGCCTGTTCGGCTTGTTGCTGGGCCTGCTCGGCTTGTTGCTGGGCCTGCTCGGCTGCTTCTGCAAAATCATCGGCCGCTTCTTGAGCCTCTTGTGCGAAATCATCGGCTGCTTCACCGACTTCTTGAAAGTCGGGTTGGCTTTCAGCAGCCTGTTGCGCTTCTTGCCCTGCTTCTTGAAGAGATTCCTGAGCTTGCTGGGCTTGCTGGTTTTGCTGGGCAGCCTGCTGAGCTTCTTTTCCTTGGGCAATGTCCTGAGCGTCCTGAGCTAATTCTTGCAATTGTTGGGCGAGCTCAGTGTTTTGCAGTTCTTGGCCTGCTTGCGCTACCTCTTGTTGGGCGGCTTGCTCCGCTCCTTCGGCGATTTCGGAGAGGGCTTCGGCAGCCTGTTCGTTGCCAAGTCGTTCTTCGTGGCGAGCGGCTCGGGCCACGTCTTGGGCGGCTTCGAATACGTCTTCCCCTACATCTTCCTGCTGCTCTTGTGCCTGCGCCAAGGCTTCCGTGTCGGGGGAAGCACCTTCACTGAGCTCGTCGAGCTTGGCTGCGATTTCTTGAGCTTGTTGAGCCAAATCGGTGGCTTTTTCGGAGGCGGCTTCCGCTTGCTCTTGCGCTTGCTGGGCATTTTTTTGTGAAGCAGCAACCTGAGATGGTTTTCTTTCTGCTCTTTCTTCTGAGAAGTCGGCGTTTTGCTGTGCTTCATCGGCTTCTGCCTGAGCTTGTTGAGCGGACTCTTCCGCGGCGTTTGCTTCTTGGGCAAGTTGATTGGCTTGTTCCTGTGCCTGCTGGGCTTCCTGCTGGGCTTCTTGCGCTTCCTGTTGAGCCTCTTGAGCAGTCTCTTGAGATTGCTTTGCCTGATCTTGGGCAGACTGATTATCGGGCTGCTGGGCAGCATCCTCAGCTGCATCTTGCGCCTTTTGCTGTGCGAATGCAGCATCCTGCTCCGCTTTCAAGGCTTCTTGCACGGCTTGAGCTGCTTCTTGGCGGGCGGGTTCGGCTTTAGCTTCGGCGGTAGTCGCCTGTTCTTGGGCTTGCTCAGCTATTGCTTGGGCTTCTTCAGCATTCGCCGCTCTCTCTTCCGCTTGTTCCTGGGCTTGTTCCGGGCTTTGATTTGAAACGGCTTCTGCTGCATCTGCGGCCTCGGCTAGGTCGCCCGCTTCTTCTAGGAGTGGTTCGACCAAGTCTTGGGCGGTTTGGGCAAGTTCGGCAGCGGTTTCCTCAGGCTTTGCATCTTCCTTAGTGTCCTGAGCGAGTTCAAGCAGTTCTTCTCGTGTCTCGGTCAGTTCCTCGAAAGCTTCACCCGCACTGGCTTGGCGCGCCAGATGCGAGGCCTGCCTCACTTCGCGATCGGCCAATCTCTTGATGTCAAGCGCCAGTTCCGCCAGTTCCTTTGCCAATACCTTCTTTTCATCGACAATGTCCTCATCGGAGTTCTCCAGCTGCTCTGCTATCTCCTCCTCTTCCTCGGCTGCTGCCTCGAGGGCTTCCTCGGCTTCGGCGATGGTGTCCTCGGCGATTTCGGACAGTTCCTTCTGCATGGGTTCGTTGTCGGCTAGTTCCTTTTCCAGTTCAGCTAGGAGTTCTTCAGGTGAAAGTTGCGCCAATTCGGCAAGGCGTTCGGCTTGTGCAAATTGTTCCTCGATTTGATCCTGTATGCCCAGGTCTTCTTCGGCTTGTCGGAGTTCCTCCCGAGATTCGGTGACTTCCTCGCCTTTCTCAACTCGTTCGAAGTGGTCGGCAATGGCATCGAGCACTTCAGCCAGTTCACCTTGGTTCTCGGCAGCTTCGGTCAGGCTTTCGTTTTGGGCTCCTCTATCGGTAGCTTGGAGAGCTTTCTCTATGGCAGTTTCGGCCGAGTTTTCCTTGTCTTGGACGAGGGCGGCTGCATCGTCGGCGTCGCGAGCAATTTCTCTGCCTTCCTTATCTAGCACGTTTTGTACGTTAGCCTCTTGCCTCAGAGCTGCGTTGAACAGTTTGATTTCTCCGCCCAGTTCGCGTTGCTTGGTTTGGAGCTTGGCGGTATCTTGACGAACCTCTTGGGTTTCTTCATCGGGTTTTTGGACGATGGTCTCGGATTCGGCTTGTGCCTTTCTGGCCTGTTCAGCCAGTTGGCGAGCAAGTTCGGCTAGGGTCGGGGCGATTTCATTGAGTTTTTTCCGAGATTCGAGAACGGCCGGCTTCAGAAGTTGAAGAACTTTTTGTAAGTCCGCGTGCACCAATTCTATGTTCTTTATAGTCGAGCTTGGCTTGTGCTCGAGATTGTCCACCCGCTTTTGCATTTCAGTGCCGATGGCGGTGGCGTAAGGTTGCTTGTGCAAGTCTCGAAGGATTTTGGCGGCTTCGTTCCGATCCTCGTTGGATCCGCCCAATTGATCTAAGGGTATGCCCGCAATTTTTCCTGATAGGGCACGCCAAGGGGAGGCTGCGGCGGCCCAGTGGATGGCTCGTTCCGCACGGTTGTGGGATTTCATCATTTCCCATTTCTCCTTGTTGGCGAAGGTCGATGCGAGCCCTGAGGCTTCCACGACTTGATGATAGGCTTCCAGAAGACGAAAGAGATATGCAATTTCCCTGATTTTGGTGGCGATAACGACAGTCTCTTCGCCAGCTGATATTTGCGACCTGAATTGGTTCCCGAGAGCTTGAAGGGCTCTGGATGCTTGACCGGTGTCCTTGACGAATGCTGAATCGGCATCCTTTCGAGACTCTTCCAAACGAGATCTCCCTTGAAGCTCCGATACCAAGGCAGGCCATTGCCGATCTCCCAAGATCCGTCCCATTCCTGCGTATTCGTTTTCATTCGAGTTGAGCAAGGTGATTTTTTGGGCGAATTCATCAATGTCATGCCAAGAGTCTCGAACTTGCCAAAGGAAGTTTTCTCGGTTTGATCGAAGTGAACGGGTTCTGCTACGAAGTAAGTTTTGTTCCACTACGTAAAATCGTCTGACGCTGTCGTTCCACTTTGCGATCTCACTCGCAAGTTTTGCGCTGTCGGGTGTTTCGGCGTCTAGGGCAGCTCGCAGGCTACCCTCTTGTTTATTGATTTGTTTTGTAGCCGAAGTCCGACGATTGCTACCGGCCTTAAAAACGTTTTCTATGGTTCGCCAATGATTGAGGGCAACTTCTTGCCTCCGAGCAACAAGCTTGTAATGATATTCTCCCTTGGCCAACTCGATTAATTCTCCTTGGTTTTTCAACAGTTGCCTAAGGTAGGTCGTACCAACGGCCAGTACTTGCTGGTCGAGTATAACCTTTGCCATGTTCCTTAGGTTCCCGAGCAATCCCTTGTCGGACTCGATCGATCCCTTCAAGTCCTGTACGGCTTGTTTGCGAACTTTCGAGTCTTCGGAAGCCAGGGCCGTTTCGGCATGAGTGGAGGCAATTCCCGGTCGCAGTTGGTTTATCGCATTTACGGCACGAGTAACAAGGGCGACTTCGAAGGAGTCGGTTCCGCGTGGCATCGCGGTCAAGGTGGTCAAGGTTTGATCGAAGAGGAGGGTGCTTTCCTCGACCAGGGAACGCGTAAGGGAGCGCATGCTATCGGCTGTTGCGCCGGAGATGGGCTCTCCATTCTTTTTTAGGAAGGTCGAGTAAAGCTCGTTGTTTTCCTTTGCTCGGGCCTCGGCGGCCTCAGCGAGTTCGGTTACGCCCTCGACGAGAAGGCTTTTAAGCTTGATGGTCTGGATGGCGGAGAGATCAAGGTCGCGAGAAATGATTGAAAGCTGTATTGGGTCGGATTCACCGATTGCTCCCTTGCGGTCGTAGGCGACCAGCTTGAGGGTGGCACTGTCATTGGGGCGAAGTTTTAGCTCGAGTAGATCCAAGTCGAATTGCAAAACGACGTTTTTTTCGTCAATTGGCGTCTCGAGGCCGGGAACGGGAAATTTTTGCCAACCACGATTGTTCACGCGAACATGGTACTCGATCTTTTCCAGCGCAAGGTCGTCTTCGGCCACTGCGGTCAAGCCAAGTATGTCGTCGGGTGCTAGAAGTTGGGACTTTTCTTCCGGGGAGACGATTCGAATGGCGGGAGCTTCGTCCAGCTGCACGGCAATTTCATAAGCTTGCGAAGGCTTGCTTTTCCAACCTGTTTCTTGGGAGGTGACTCCCAAGGTGTGATAGGTGCCCGGCTTTTTTAGAACGAGCGTGGTCTTTAGCCCTTTTCCATCGGCGGTCGGAGAAAGTTGAAGTTTCGAAAGGCCCCCTCCCGTAAGGTCCAACTCCATCGTGCCTTCAGTGACGACTTGGTTTGTATTAAGAACAAGGTCAACCTCAGTACCTTCCCAACCAGACAAATCTCCGCGGTCTTCGGTTGTGGTAATTGGTTCGAGCTTGGTGTATTCGGGATAGCGGTAAGTCTTGGTGAAGGAGGTGACGTAGGGTCGAGAGGCAACGTCCATGTCGAACCATTTTGTGCGAGGCGAACCGTCCACCCAAATTCGGTATTCGAATTTTTCACGGTCCACATTATAGTCGAGCGAGAACTGGTTTGCTTGGCGAGGAGCCATGGCAACGGGATTTAATTTGGCGTTCTTTATCTTTGTTTCCAGTTCAACGCGGCCAAAGGTCTGATCTTTATCTTTCCCTTTTACTTCTACCAAAAATCTTAGAGGTTCACTTTTCGGGGTAATGGTTTTTTCGATATTTGGAGCCAGAATAGCTACTTCGATATCTGTTAAGGGGGCTATGTTAGCTCCCGGTAGAAGAGCTCGGCCCATGAGTTGCTGGAATTGGCCTCCAAAATCGGGAATGTTGAGCAAGACAAAGGTAAATACGATCAACGCGGCGGTAGCTTGAAGCCAACGTCGAAGCCGCGTCAGTGGAAGAGCGTTGGACATGTCGAGGTCCTTGACTCTCGAGGAAACGTCTTTTTGGACCAAGTTGCGAAAGATTTCGGAGTCGAGTTCGGCCCCTTCATCTCTTCCCAGTTCCACGGCGGACAATAAGTCCTCCCTAAGGTCAGGAGCGGTTTGCTCGATCAATCGGGCGAGATGTCTTCTGCTTGGAAGATGTATTAGCAAACGAGCGCAGGTGCGCCACACCGCAAATACAACCACTCCATAGCCTATATAGGAAAGAGCGGTTCTCACCTCGTCTGGCATTCCACCTTTAACGTAGACGCTGACGAGATAATCGGCCACCGCGATTGTGGAGAAAACCGCGAGCAGACTAACGACTGCCGAACAGAATCCACGAAGGAAAATTAGGTTTCGACGTCTGCGGCGAAAGTCTTCCAGTTTTTGTAGGATGATTGGATCTACTTGTACACTCATGTCTATTCTCCGTTTTGCTTTATAGCATGCCTGCCCGTTTTCTCAGGAAGAGTTCCAAACCCAACAACAAAATGATAGGTACGAACCACCAGTAGCTTTGCCAAAGAGCGATTTCCTTTTTCACGAGCCTGCCCGAGCTTATGGGCTTTAGCAAATCGTTTAATCGCCCCATTTGCTCTTCACGCAAGTAGCTTCCGCCCGAAAGCTTGGCCACATCTCGAAGAAGATCCTCCTTGCAAATAAGCGTTGCGAGCTCCGGGCTTTCAGGTTCTCGGACGAGAAACTCGACCTTGCTTCGCAGTTCATTTTCTTCGAAAAGACCGTCTACGCGTACTGTCACTTGGTGTTCTCCGGGACTGAGTGCCGGGGTTTCGCCACGGAAGAGACCGCCCGAGTCGGGGTCGGTTTTCATCGGTACGGTTGCCACGATCTTGCCTTCTCTCCAGATTAGCGCCTCGACCTCTGCTTTTGGGTCATCGAGAGGCTTCCCTTCTCGGTCGCGAACTCGAATCCGAAGAGCAGCTGATTCGCCGGGGCGATAAGTGGATGCACCGGGATCAATGGCGACGAATTCGTCGCTTACCGCAAATGGCGTTTCCATAATCCAAGAGGCTATTTGGTGCCAGTAGCGCTGGTGGTATTTGTCGGCTACCTCGAAGCGCCATCGCCAAGTGCCGTCGAAACCAGCATAGAGAGTCTTGCCGGCTCCAACTGTCCGCGAAACGAGCAGTGGTACGGATTCTTCGCCTTTTTCATCCAGAGTAGCTTCGAGATACACGTCTGTTCCGGGCAGGGCTTCCGTGGGGGCAACCCAACCGGGTTTAGGGACATAGCCCCAGAGCTCGGCGCTGCGTTCGGCCGAAGGGTGGAGGAAGAGGGCGGGCGTAGCCAGACCTCGCTCTGTTAGGCGAAGAGCCTGTGGAGCCAGTCGCTTGGGACCGTCTTCATTCCATTTTACGGGAAGAAGGGAGGCGATCGGGTTTTCTTCGTCATCGGCGTATTCACGAAACTTTTGCCGAGGACCGTCCAAAAGTATTATACCGCCTCCCCTGCTGGCCACAAAATCGCGAATCCATTCCAGTTCCTCTTCTTCGAAAAGGCCTTGGGCTATTTCGCCTAATACCAGTAGGTCGTAAGAGAAAAGAGTTTTCTTGTCGGCAGGAAAGACATCTCCTTCCTCGCCGCGGGGTAGGGCGCCATCGTCGGAACCGGGACCCGCGAAGGCAACTGTCACTGTCCACCGCTCGTCACGTTCAAATAGATTGTGTAGGTAACGGGTTTCCCACCGCGGTCGACCGTCGATGATGAGCATATTGTTCTTCTTCGTGATGGCGTCGAAGGCGAACGATAGCACGTTATTGTCGCCACGAGCTTCTCCCTCAACTGGCTCTACGCGTACTTTCATACGAAAGGGGAGTGCGTTAACCTCGACACTGTTGTCCAAGCCAAGGTTGGATATTTTTTCCTCCACCAGTTCTTCGACAGAGAAATCAAAAGCGACTCGTCGACGCGTTGCGCTCATGCCGGAAAAGCTTTCTTCCCATATGGTCTGGTTCAGGTCGTCCTCGATCACGATCTTGAAGGGCGTACCCGGAGTCAGGTTGTCCTTGAGCGTGACGGAACCCCGGAAGCGATCATCTTTGAGTACCTTGGCAGGAGTTTCTACGTCGATGACGGCTAGATCGGGAGGCGGGGTTACGCTGCCAAAACCAACTGTGTGTATGGGAATGTCGCGTCCAGCCATTAGCTTCGCGGTCTCGAAGGGGGATGCACCGATATTGTGTAAACCGTCCGAGAGGATAACGGCGGCCGTTCTGGATTGTTTGGCATCCTTGTTTTCTTCGTTGTCCTCGTCCACCTTGATAGCAGTTTGCAAACCTGTTGCGAGGTCGGTGCGTCGGGTCTCAGGAGATCGGCCGAAATCGGGTGGAGGATCGGCGTCGCCCGTGTTGTCCCATAGGCGTTCAGTTTCTAGTCCGGCAAGTGAACGTACTTCTATGATGTGAGTGTCGGCCAATTCCTTGAGGATGCTGTTCCGGCGCTGAGTGAGCAGTCGAGTGGCGCGCTGCCATCTGTCGTTCGAGTTAAATGATTCGATGGCTTTCTTGATGTTTTCATCATCTCCTGCCGCACGATTTTCTGCATATACCTCAAACGTGTCCCGAAACCGGAGTTCATAGGAGAGAGCGGTTTCGGTAAGATTAGATAGTGATGCGCGCATGGTGGTTTCTGCAGCATCATCCTTTCCTTTCTTTAATGACTGAGCTGCTTTTACTACATCAGCGCGCATGCTTTCACGCAGTTCGGGAAAGGTCGGTGGGCTATCGTAGCTAGGCGCACGAAAATGTTTCCCCGGAATGGGGCGCTCGATGCGGCCGCTAGGCAAGGTCCATCCAACCGTGCAGAAATCAGCGCCTCCTGCCTCCTTGTGTAAAATTTCAAAATAATATCGCTTGGAGTGATCGAGTGCTATCGGTCCGGTCGTTCCTGAAGTTTTTAAGATTTCCCGAGCGTTTTCCGGATTTTCTCCTGCGTTGTTCAGGCGAACCACGCACTCGTCGTCGGCGTTGACCGAAAAGCGATAATCGCCGGATTCGGGAGGAACAATTATTCCCCGGATGCGTCTACCGAAGTCGTCTCCAACGTTCGATGGACTTTCGGCGGTAGTTATGTAACTGGCTGAATCCGGCTTTCCTTCCTTGAATTTAGGGTGATTAGTGAGGCTCGTGACTGTGCTATCGGGGATGTCATTCCAGACTTCATGGTAAAGAACTCCCTTGCGTTCGGGAGCGGTCGAAACTTCGTATTCCTTTCCCGAAAGCAGTTCGGATGCTGTCTTTGTTTTTTTCGCGAAGATTTCTCTAAGTTTTGTTAGGTCCGCGGTGGGGTTTGACAGCCCTTCATTCAATCCTGTGCGTGCTTCTGCGAGAAGATCCGCGGCATCGAGAAGCGCCGGGTCGAGAAGATTTTGGTCCTTTGGAAGCCAGCCGTGTCTTTCTGCCAAGAGAAGTTTTCGACCGGGAGACATGTGCTCGTCCTTGATGGACATGCTCTTCGACGCATCCAGAAAAACCAATACTCGTCCTCGCTGCCCTTTCTCACTGACGTTGCTTATCGTCGGGCCGGTGAGGATCATGACGATTAGACCTGCGGCAACAGCGCGAAGAAGCGGCAGCACTTTATCCAAGGGGGCAACCGTTCCTTTTCGAGTTTCGAGCCGATAAAGCCACCACGCCAGAGCGGCTGTGCCCAAGGCGAGTAAGATACCCAGCCAAGGTTCCATATCTCCTGCGAGGTGAAAGCTGCTGCCGGTGCGATCGTCGTTCATGTTCGCACCCTCCCGAAGATTCGTTGCAGAATCAATTCAAGCAGGACTAGGACAAGGACTGCCCCGAGGAGTATCTTCCATGTTTCGCGACCAAAAGTTCGCGCCCCATCCAGTTCCAGATACTGGGCTAGAGCGTCTTTTTCCGAGGCGTCGATGAAATCGATGGATTCGGCGAGAGCATTTGCGCTTTC
>CAWVZQ010000097.1:0-9245 GCA_963934405.1 uncultured Opitutales bacterium
GCCCCAATGCCGGCCAACCCTTTTGCACCTGCACCTGGTGGACCTGCTCCCGCACCCGGTAACCCTCCGGCAATGGAAAATCCCTTTCCACCTGCACCTGGTGGAGGAGTGGACGCCGCGCCAGTCGATCCTTTGGCTCCTTTGCCTGGTGGTCCTGCTCCTGCCGGTCCCGCGCCCATTGAAGCAAATCCTTTTGCCCCGGCACCTGGCGGACCTGCCCCCGGAGGAAACGTCCCAATGCCAGCTAACCCTTTTGCACCTGCACCCGGTGGCCCTGCGCCTATGCCTGTTCCCGGAGGTGAGCCACCTTTACCAGCCGATCCATTCGGGCCTGCAGTAAAACCTTAGCGATTTTGCTCCGATCTTGTAATCCAATCGGGGTTTAAAGATCGAAGTTCTGGGAGTAACGGTAGGCGATTCCCGCTAACGAATTCCCCGTGGCAATCTCTTCGTTTTCGTCCTTCGCTTTGTGCTGAGAATCATCCTTCTCCGGAGCTTCTTCAGGTTCTTCAGGATCTGGTTCGGGAACTGCTGGAATCTCTGTTTCTGCGAAATCGGATGAATCATCTGATTCCAGCGACTCCGGTTCAGAAATGGCTACGATTTCTTCCAACTCCGTTCGAAGCTCGGGTATTGATTCGGGCAAGGTTTCGGCGGTGCTGGCAGATGGGGGAAGGCTTTCGCCCAAGCTAGGTTCCGGCAAAGGATTTGGTGACTGGTCAACATACTTGTCGAGATCGGCATTCAGGTTTCGCAGCCACACTCTGCTGACCGGGATGGAAACTTCGGCCCCAATGAACTTTTTCAGGTCGGACCACGGTATCTTGGCGTAGCAGCCAGCCCCTCTCGTCTTGCCGCTTCCCTTCTTGCGCGGTTTTCCGTCTTTGTTCAGTGCTACTTCCGCCATTGATCAGAAGATAAAGTTTATTTAAATTTAGCTAGCAAGACAAAAGGCTGTTCTTTTGCAGTCTTTCGCGTTGAAGGTTCCGCATTAATTCCCAATAATTGTTTATATGGCTCATCAAAAAGCAACGGTCCGCAAAATTGCGGTGGACAAGGAAAAGTTTACCCAAATCAATGTGATGCAGCGAAGCGCCGGCGAAATGGGTAAGTTCGACAACGCTTCCGCCACATCCGTTCCGATGGCTAAGGCTGCATTGCTTGGGCTCGCGTTGGGCATGGCATTCTATCTTTTCATTTTGGTGTTCCAGCTATCCGAGAGCACAAATGTGATTTATCTTTATTTCTATGACCGAGGTTGGGTTCCTTTCGTCCTCACTTACCTGACTTTTTGGTCGTTCGCTATCCTTTGGTTTAAGCGGCGTAAGCTGATGAACCAGTTGAGTGTCATCCAGTTCAAGGTTTTGCCGGAAGAAATATCCGAAGATATTCGCGTGGAAAACCTCTCGCATTTCGAGGCTCACGTTAAGCGGTTGGGGTTCGATCCTAAGGAAAGTTTTCTTATCACTCGAATCCTAAGAGGCTTGGAACACTTTCGAGTACGACGAAATCATTCTGAAACTGCGGACGTGCTGTCTTCTCAATCCGAAATCGACGCGACTATGGTCGAGTCCAGTTACGTAATCATCAAGGTGTTCATCTGGGCTATTCCGATACTTGGATTTATTGGTACCGTTCTTGGTATCAGTGATGCAGTATCCAGTTTCGGCGGCGAGATGGGCGCCGCCGCCGACATAGCAGTCATCAAAGAAAAACTAGGTCAAGTCACGGGTGGCTTGAGCGAAGCATTCGACACCACCTTGGTGTCGCTCGTCTTCAGCTTGTTCGTTATGTTTCCCACTAGCATGATGCAAAAGGCTGAGGAGGATCTGCTCAACAAGGTGGATGAGTACTGCAACGAGTACTTTCTAAAACGTCTACGCGAACCAATCGATTCAGTTCATGGTTCCGGTGATCCTTCCGCCCTCCTACAACGTATAGAGAACCTGCAGACCTACCTTGTCCAAGTTCAGGAATCGCAGACTTACGTTGCGGAGCAAATGACGCACGTAGCTCATCATTATGCCGCCCTTGCGGGGGTCGAACCAGCGAATGAGTCAGAGGCAGACCAACAGGGTTAGATGAGGTTTAGGGGGGGGTAACCTTGAAGAAGAAAAAAAACAACGACCTGCAGGTCTCGCTTTTCCCTTTTCTCAGCATCCTTGCATGCGTTTTGGGAATCCTCACCTTGATGATTACGGCTATCGTGATAGCTCAAATCGATCCGGAAGCGGTAAACGAAAAAATCGAGACTGCGTTGGAGGAGGATGAGGAATTTCAGAAGAAAATGGATGAACAAAAGGCGATCATCCAAAAGATCAGAAATGAGATTAAGTCCATTCGAGCAAACCCAACGAAAAAAAATGATCCGGCGAAAAAGGGGAAGCTTGTTGCTGAAATAGCTGCGATTGAAAAAAAGAAGTCAGCCGTTTTGCAGAAAAACAAAAAATCAACGGCATTGAAGGCCGAGAGTCAGAAGGTGTCGGCGGAAATCGCAAAATTGACCGAGAGCTTGGATAAAGCCGAGGAGGAGTGGGATCTGATGAAGGATCCCAGTAAATTCGCGACTATGGTAGTTAAACAGAGTGGATCAGGGGTGGGGGGGGATTTGGAACCTACCTTTATTGAGTGCCGAACCGAGGGCATTCGTATTTATAAGGGGAAGGATATTAGTTTTGATGTTAAAACAGCTGAAATTTCTAAAAGCCCGAAACTTCAGACTTTAATTCAGACTGTTGCTAAGCAAGCTCCTTACCGTACTTGGATAAGCGCTCAAGGCAGTGAAATGGATGCACGCTTCGTAACGCGAGATGGCAGCACGATTACACTCAAAGACAAAAAGGGTAAGATTCTCCAGTTCCAAGCGTTGCAATTGTCACCAGCATCTCGACAGATCGTTCGCAAATACGAGGAGGCTCGCAAGGCCAAGAGACCTGATCCGGAAGCTCGCTTCGTGATCTTTTTGGTGCGGAGCAAAGGTATCGCTGCATGGTCTAAAGCTACTCAAGTTTGCACAAAGTTCGATTGCCGATTTGGGCATCTCCCTCTTGATGGTGAGGGTGAAATCGATCTTTCGCTCTTTTCGGGATCGTGAAAAAAAGAAAGAAAGACCAAGGTGGCAGCCTCGATTCCTTGTTGGATACGATGACAACGGTCGTTGGTATTCTCATTATTTTGCTCATCGTTGTGCAACTCGGAGCTGATTCAGCGGTCAATCGCATCGTAGACGAGAAAAAAGAGAAAAATTCGGAGGAGTTAATGGAGATGGCGATGCGGCAATTCGAAGACCAGCGAAACGGGTTGCTGGAAGAGAAGAAAAAATTGGAATTGAGCATAGCGGTAAAGAACAAGCAGGATCAAAAACTTGTCGGCGAGATCGCCAAGCTGGAAAAAAAGTTATCCGATCTTAAGTCATCAGTACCCAAGAGTTTGGGGGATCCAACAGCCCTACAAACTGAGAAGAAAAAGGTCGATGATGAGAAGAAAAAAATCGAAGTGAAATTAAAGAAAATAAAAGGTTTGTTGGCCAAGGCTCCAAAGCCCTCGTCCAAAAGTCTGAGCAAGGATGTCAACTTGCCTGATCCTAAGCCTGCTCCGCCAAAGGCTACCCCCTTTCGGTTTCTATGCAGGGAGGGAAAAATCTATCCTCTGGACGATTCGAATTTGCGGAAAAGCGCCGATAAAGCGATCGCCCAGTCCGGAATAAAGCCGAACGAAAATAGAGAGTACGATGGCAAGCAGTTAGCTGCCCATTTCGGTCAAAAGAAACCCGGGGACGCGTTCTTTAGCCTCAAGGCGATTCCCGGGGGAGACAAACTTATACGATTTACCATGGAACGCCGTCCCAACGTGGGCGAAGGCGAATTGGCTTTGGGTAAATCAGGTTCCGCATACATGAAAACTTTGGCCTCTCTCAAACCTACCGACCGTTATCTCTTGTTCGAGGTCTTTCCCGATAGTTTTTCGACTTACTTGGCCGCTCGGGAAATTTCATCCAAACGAAAATTTCCTGCCGGTTGGAAACCCGCGCACCGATCAAATGATTGGTGGAGTTACTATTGGGGACACCATGACCTAGGTCGTTCGAAAGTTCCGTCCCCACCCAAGCCCAAACCCGGAACAACCCCCAAGCCCAAACCCAAGAAACCTCCGAACGTGCTTGATTAAACTTTGACGAATCGATCCGCCAGTGAGTGCGCTCCGGATTCTCTTGCGTAGGTTTCGGGGTGGTTGGCAACAAGGTTCTCCAAGATTTTGTAAACCCATGCCTCTCGGTCGGAACAACCGATGGCTAATGCAATTTCCTTTGCTGTCATAGGGGACTGCTCGTCCTTTTGTAGGTAATCGTAAACGGATTTCCTTACTTCCAGTACGGATGCGGCCGCTTTCTTCCCTGCCTCCACTCCCGGTTGGTGGTATGCGTTGATGCCGATTAGCGAGGCGTAGAGTCCGACTGCTCGCTCGAAGAGGGCAATGAGACCGCCAACTGAGGCCGGTGTGATTTCTTGGATTGTAAGGGTGATCGATTTTCGTCCCTTTTCGTAAAGGGCATCTCGTGTACCCAAGAAGAACCCGTGAAGGTATTCGCCTGATGTCATGCCGTCGTCATCCACCGGAGGACTTGCAGTCTCACGGTGCTTGAGAACCTCTATGAAAGTGGCGAAGAAGTTAGGTACACCCTCTCGTAATTGTTGAACATAGGCGTGCTGGTCGGTCGATCCCTTGTTCCCATAGACTGCAATGCCTTGGAGAACTGTATTGCCTTCAAGGTCTTTTTCCTTGCCGAGAGACTCCATCACCAGCTGCTGGAGGTATTTGGCGAACAACTCGAGGCGATCCTTGTATGGAAGAATCACCATGTCGCGCGAACCTTTGCCATCGGTGAGGTAATGCCATGCAATGGCTAGCATGGCCGCAGGGTTGCTCCGGAAATCACTCACTCGAGTGAGTTTGTCCATCTCTTTGGCTCCTTCAAGAAGTGCGTCGACGTCGATCCCCTGAAGAGCCGCAGGCAGGAGTCCCACCGCAGCTGTTTCGCTAGTCCTTCCACCCACCCAATCCCACATGGGGAGGAAATCTAGCCAGCCTTTTGAAGTAGCGTGTTGGTGGAGTTTGCTGCCTTCTCCGGTGATTGCGATGGCTTGTTTTGCGAAGTCTAAGCCATTTTTGGCAAATGCGTTCTCTGCCTCTAGCATGCCGTTGCGAGTTTCGGGGGTGCCGCCGGACTTCGAAATTACGATGGCCAGAGTGGTGGCGAGTCGTTCGCCAATTTCGGCGAGGGTCAAATCCATGCCGTCGGGATCGGTGTTGTCGAAGAAATGTACCGCCAACTTATTTGTCTTTGGGTGTCCCAGTGCTCTTCCTACGAACTGCGGCCCTAATGCGGAACCTCCAATACCTATGATTAGAAGGTCGGTGAATGCACCGGCAGGCGCTCTCAAGTCGCTTTCATGGACTCGGTTGGCTAGGTTTTTAGTCTTAGCGAGTGTATCTTGTATGGCGTTTCTTATCTCTTCGCTGGGAGCTGTCTCAGGGGCTCGAAGCCAATAGTGACCAACCATGCGATTTTCATCTGGGTTGGCTAGAGCTCCCCCCTCCAGTTTCCGCATAGCAACAAGGGCGTCGTTGGCACTTGCTGCCATCGATTCGAGATAACCTTCAGGGAAATCGACGAAGGAAAAGTCAGCCCAAAAATTGGCATCCTTGAATCCGAGATATAATTCTTTGTTCATGGTGTGCTTAAAACCCGTCTGTTATAGCGCCTAGAGAGGCAGAGCTTACGAGCTTTGCATACTTGGCGAGTACACCTCGTGTTTCTTTGGCTTCGGGAAGAGTCCAAGCTTCGAGCCTAGCTTCAAGCTCATCTTCGGATATATCTAGGTTAAGTTCGTTTTTCTCTGCGTCGATGGTGATCGGGTCGTTGTCCCTAATTACTCCAATAGGACCTCCCACCGCAGCTTCCGGGGTGACATGGCCAACTACGAAGCCATGGCTTCCTCCTGAAAACCTTCCGTCGGTAATAAGCGCGACCTGATCGCCTAGACCTTTGCCCATAATGGCTCCGGTCGGAGAGAGCATTTCGCGCATACCCGGACCACCTTCCGGACCTTCATTGCGGATGACCAAAACATGTCCAGCCTCTACCTCGCCATCTAGAATTCCTTTTAGGCAGGCTTCCTCTGATTCGAAGACGATCGCCTTGCCTGAGAACCTGAGTCCTTCCTTTCCCGTAATCTTCGCCACGGCGCCGTCCCTTGCAAGATTGCCATACAAGATGCGAAGATGGCTATCGGGCTTGATGGGATCGTCGAATGGACGCACGAGATCCTGTCCGTCAGGGTAGGGAGCATAGGGTTCCGCGTCAGAGATGTTGTCACGGACAGTTTTGCCTGTGACGGTGAGACAGTCACCGTGAAGAAGGCCCTCATCGAGGAGTGCCTTGAGCAAAGGGCGCAGCCCACCGATCCGAACAAAGTGAGACATGTTGTACTTTCCGCTTGGCTTGAGGTCGCAAAGTACGGGCACTCTTTTGCCGATTTCAGTGAAGTCGTCCAGTTCGAGTGGGATGTTTGCCGAATGAGCCATGGCCAGTAGATGGAGAACCGCGTTCGTGGAACCACCAAGACAGATGACCACGGTGATGGCGTTCTCGAATGCTTCGCGGGTCATGATGTCTCGAGGGCATATGTTTTTATCTATTAGATTAACGACAGCGGCGCCTGCTTTTTCTGCATCAATGCGTTTTTCCTCCGAGATGGCAAGCTGGGCCGAACTATCGGGTAGGCTCATCCCGAGAGCCTCGATTGCGGACGACATCGTATTTGCCGTGTACATGCCTCCGCAGGAACCAGGTCCGGGAATCGCCTTAGTTTCTATTTCCTTCAATTCTTCTTCACTCAACTTGCCCCCCGAGTGGGCGCCGACGGCCTCGAATACGGATACGATATCTAAGTTCTGTTCCTTGTGAATGCCGGGCAGGATTGTGCCTCCGTAGACAAAAATCCCCGGTCGGTTAAGGCGGCTTAGGGCCATTATGCAGGCCGGCATGTTCTTGTCGCATCCTCCGATGGCGACAACTCCGTCCATGCCCTCGGCACCAACGACGGTTTCGATGGAATCCGCGATAACCTCTCTGGATACCAGCGAGTACCTCATTCCGGGTGTGCCCATGCTGATGCCGTCGGAAACCGTTATCGTGCCGAATGGGACTGCTTTGCCACCCGCTTCGTCTACGCCCACAACGGACCTTTTGCTCAATTCGTCTAGGTGAGCATTACAGGGGGTCACCATGCTCCATGCCGAGCACACGGCTACTTGAGGTTTTTCGAAATCAGCGTCTTCAAAGCCAACGGCTCGCAGCATGGACCGGTTGGGTGCTCGGTCGATACCGTCCACGATTATTGAGGAGTGTAGTCTGTTGCAGGAAGTTTTCATGGTTGCGTAAAATCTAGTTAGGCGAATTATTGTTTGCCTTACGGAGGGCCTCTAAACAATCCACATTTGCTCCTCTCGCAACCATGTTTTTCAGTGAAATCCTTAGAACTGGAACAGCTTCGATCTAAAATTGATGATATCGACCGTGACGTTACCCGGTTGCTCAACGACCGTGTGGGTGCTTCTGCGGAAATCGGTCGCATCAAGAACGAACAAGGTTTGGATCCCTACGATCCTGCTCGAGAGGAAGAGGTTTTCCAAAAACTGGAGAAGCTTAACGAGGGTCTGCTTGAGACCACCACCTTGCGGACGATTTATCGGGAAGTGATCTCCGCTTCGATTGCCTTGCAGAAAGATTTGCAGATCGGCTATCTTGGACCCGAAGCTACTTTTACTCATCAAGCAGCGATCAAGAATTTCGGCTCGGCTCTTTCCTATAAGCCCCTTTCGGATATCCCGGACGTTTTTCGCGAGGTGGAGCGTTCCGAGTGCGACTATGGAGTGGTTCCAGTAGAGAATTCCACCGAGGGGGCGGTGAACCGTTCGCTCGATCTCTTAGTGGATACCGAGTTGACGATCATCGCTCAAGTCTACCTCAAGATCGAGCATTGTTTACTCTCCACTTCACCGCTTGATGAAATTGAGAAAGTATCCTCCAAGGATCAGGCGCTCGCTCAATGCGGGGAGTGGCTTCGTCGTAATTTGCCCACTGCCCGCCTAGAAAACGCGACCAGCACTGCAGAGGCGGTACGAACAGTCAAGGGTGCTTCAGGGATTGCCGCCATTGCGGGTGCTTTGGCGGGTCGCCTCTATGACGTTCCCTGCATTGCGGAAGGGATTCAGGATCATAAGGATAATTTGACCCGTTTCCTCGTCGTTGGCCGAAAGTCTTTGGCTCACCGCGAAAACGTTGAATACAAAACCAGTTTGGTCCTTTCACTGACGGATAAGGTGAGTGCCCTACAGGAAGGTCTCAGACCTTTTGGTGATCGTGGCATTAACCTTTGCAAGATTGAGTCTCGACCAAGTCGACTCAAGCCTTGGGACTACTATTTCTTTGTCGATTTCCTTGGTCATCGAGATGACGAACCGGCATCAGAGGCTATCGCCGAGCTAGAGAAGGTTTGCCCTTTCGTTAAATGTCTCGGTAGTTATCCCAATACCTCGTTCTGAGCGCCATTGGCGGGACTGTCGGTTCCGTCTAAATGAATAGAACTGACAGTTTTTGTTCGGGATTCGCTTGGCGAGCAGCCAGAAGTTCGATCATGCGGATGGCTTCTCGATAAGTTTTTTCTCGGCGACGAGTCCATCGGCGACCTGCATGAAGCAAGGCGTTTCTTAGCCCAGAGACAATTAGAAGAACACTCGGGTGGTCGCCGAGTTGCGATAATTTTTCAATTACTGTAACGCGTAACCAAAGTGGATCAACTTCCCCACGGCGAGCGTCCCAATGAGCGAAATCAAAGTGGATTTTACTGGGGTGATGAAACCGAACAACTTGTGATACGCAGTGTTCGAAAGATCGGGGGGGCATTTCGGGTTCGAGATCGTTTGACCGAAGAAATGCAAGGGCTACGTTCAACTGTTCCGACTCAACGCAACTAATATTCCCTCCAAGAAATGAGACAAGGGAATTGAGATTGGTCAAGCGTGTGTAGTCGTCGGTTTTTTGTTTGTTTGAATTTCCCTTTTTAGTCACTCCCCCCACCTTTCAAATTTACGATTTCCCGCGCGAATCGTGAAAGTTCTCTGAAATCCTCGTAGAAACTGGCAAAGCGCAACCATGCGATTTCATCGACGTTTCGCAGACG
>CAWVZQ010000098.1:0-9176 GCA_963934405.1 uncultured Opitutales bacterium
TCTTCCAGTCGTTTCAGCAAATCACTAAAAGCGGGTCCTGTGAATTCACGGTGAACCAGTTCAGCCAAGGCCGAGCTTTGAGCCGCCCTTTGCGATGAAGCGGCTTGGCCGGAGGGCAAGTTCACCTGCTCGTCCCAACCTAGAACCGAGCTCACTTGGGATAGACTGTCGATCCGTCTAAGCTCGTTAATAAAGGTTTCTCTTAAAGAAGTCATGGCGAGTGTGTCATTGGAGGATTCGTTGTAATTCCTTGTCCGTGGCCCAACCTTTTTTGCCCCCGGAAACCGAGCGGGCAAGATACCACTTCACTTGATCTTTCGTGACATGCATTTTTAGCTGGCCTTTCTCGTCTTTATCGATCCTTACGACCTCGCCCGGTTTGAGTTCGGCATTGGCGTCGTTGGCACCACCGGCGTAGCGGCGAAGTCGAATAACGGCAGTTTCGTTACCTTGGTTGGTTGTCGCTGGAAGTACGGCGACAGCTTCACGCGCTAGGAAGTCTATGTTGCGATCTGCTCGCCATATTGCGTAAGTCCCAAAGGCGACAATTCCCGCCCAACCGATTACGCCTACAATTTTAGTGAATCCGGAAAGATAAGATCTAGTTAGAATCAAGCCCAAGTAGATACCTAGCCAGAAAGCTATTGTAGTAGCCCATACCCAAATGTTTGTTGATTCGGGAGCGAAGTAAAAATCGTCGGCGGAAGGGGTGGCGGGAGATAGTCCCGCCGCTTTCCGGGCGAAGGCTAGATTGGAACTTAATTCCGGATTCCCGGGATCCAGCAATAGTGCTTTTCGATAGTGGAGGATCGCCTTGCCCGAGGAACCCGTCTTGTAGTGTAGATTGGCCAGATTGCCGTGTAGATTGGCCGAATGGGAAATGGCGACGGCTTTTTCATAAGAGGCAATGGCTGTGTCCAAGTCACCTGACGCCTCCGACCTTACACCGTCGTAGAATGGACGGTTTGCCTCGTTCCCGTCAACTCCGCAGGCAAATGTCGCTGAGACAAGGTATACAACGAGTCTTACTAGCTTCATCCCAAGGCACGAATGTTTTTGAGGAGGCGCTTAATGCGTACCTGCCAATCCAGAAGGGGTAGGTTCGAGTTGGCGTCTCCGGCAAACTCGTGAGCGTCTGCAGTTTCGAGAACTTCATTGATCTCGGAGATAAGTTCGTCGGAGGCTTTTCTTTGCAGTAAGATGGCGAGTACCTCGTCTCGGGCCAGAGTCTCGGGCTTTTCTTGTCCTGCCAAAGCGCCGACCTTTTCTCTTATTGCTCCTCGAGTTGCTCGGAAAAAACCCAAGGTGTCGTTGAAACGAGTCGCTCTCTTCATTTCGTTTCGTAACCTTGCGAATCGTTTGGCCGAGCTATCCCTTGAAGATCTTCTTTGGCGTATTCTCCATCCCATAATCCCGCAGAAGCAAAAGAGTGGAGCGATTTGCGCATACCAGAAAGCGGAGGAACGGAAGACTGGTTCGGGAGTGAGGGACTTACGCCATTCGCTTGGCTCGCTTTCCGTTTGAAAAAGATTGCGGGCCGGTTCTACGTTTTGTTGTTTCTCAGTAAATGCGGATTGAGGTGGAGACGGATCCACCCATGTTTCGCCGGCATCGACACGAAGAGTGTGCACATTCCCCGATGCATCGACGTATCGTTCCGAGGTTGGGTCGAAATAGGCAAAGGGAACGGCGGGAATTTCTATCTGCCCGGGTCGCAATGGAGTTACCACATAGTCGAAACGCTGGGTTCCTTCGTATCGAAGGTTTTCATCCCCCTCGAAAGAGAATGCAGGCGGGCCTACCTTAATCTTTTCACTGGAATCGATTTCGGGAGCAGGCATTACCCCGAAATTTCCTTTGCCCGTGACTGTGAAGGTTATGCGCACGGGGTCGCCAACAGTTACTCGTTCTGCGTCCGTTGCCGAATTCGTGGAAATAGTGCCAATGGCACCACGGAACGCGTGCGGTCTCCCTTCCATCGGAAGAGACCTCACCTCAAGCTTGAGTTTCTCGGAGGTTACCGACATCGCTTCTTCTCGACCGAATCCAAAAAATGGATCACGGAAAAATGGATCCTGTAAAAACGGATTGCCCGAAGGAGAATTTCGATTGTTTTGAACACGAACGCGAACGGTCATTTTATAGAATAATTCGTGCATGCCTTCCATTGCTGCGGTGAGAGCCACGGGCCATGAATAAACGGTATAGTTTTTCCCGTTGCGGGAGGAGCGTTTCTCGATCGGACGGTTGATCTCGCTTTGGGAAAAAGCATCTCCGTTTTTTTGAGGAAGTTGCACAAGGCGAGTTATGGGCAATCGCTCCCAAATATATAGGTCGATTGAACCCAGCGTGGTTTCACCCTCGAAGAGATATTTGCGAAGAAGGTTTACCTCGAGGAACAGAGCCTGACGAAGATCGGACTCTTGTTTTTGACGAGCTTGTGCTCGAAGAACATCTTCTTGGTTCGGGGGAAGGACGCGGAGGGTGGCGGCAGGAACACGATGAGGAGTGCCTTGCACCGAGAGGTTCCATGAAGGGATGGTGAAGCTTCCGTGCCTCTCGGGTTTGACGGCAAAGGAGAGTTCAAGGCGAACGGAAGGCACTCCATTGAGAAAGCTTGCTGCGCGAAATACGCGCGGATTACCGGAAATGCCAAGTCCGGCGATGGCGGGGAGACTGCCTGAAGGGGATTGTTGTGAACCGTGAATGGTTACTTTGTAGGTAGTCTGTCGGCTCAAGGTGATGGCGGAAGGTGAAAAGTTCGCCTCGATGCGAATGTTTTGTTGTTGTCCGATTGCCGAAAAACCGACCAAAAGGAAAGGCCACAGACAATGAAATGGGTGAATGATTCTTGTCACGATACTCTAATAGTCCCTTCCTCGCCGGGGAGTTTCGACTACTTTGCCCTCGATGTCCAGTGGCTCGGAATTGGCCTCGATTTCCTGAAGTAGGCGTTCATAGAGAGCGTTCACTTCTTGGGGGACTTCCGCTGGTGATGCCGCGGTCTCGTTTTCGCCGTCCTTGGGGTCTTGCGGGTTTGGGTCGGAATTCGAATCTTTCGGGTCCGACTCGGAATTCTGATTGTCTTGCTGTGATTCTCCTTGTCCTTCTTGCGGAGTGGAAACACCGAAGTCGAGATGCTTGGCAGCCGTTTCAAAATCAACGGATGCCAAGTGAGCTTTTTCATCGTTTGCAGGAAAGGTGACGTTTGCATCCTCGCCTTCGATTTGAATGCATAGGACGTGTTGCCCGGGTGGGACGACTTGAGAGAACTCTCCCGATTCGGATGGTTTGAAAGAGGTTTCGTTTTCATCGAGGGCGAGATTCCCGTCTAGGTCGAGAAAGAGATTGGCTCCGGAAAATCCTGTTTCATTGTCGTCTCGATTTCCGTCTCGGTTGGCGTCATTCCATACAAAACCCTGCAACATGGGAGCGGCTCGATAGAGGAAATGGACTTGGCGGTTGCCTGCTTTTGGCAGTTCCACGAATTGTGTCTTTACGTTGTTCGGATTGAAGGGAGGGGGAGGGGGTACGAGTAAGGGAAGAAGGGTGACGCCCTTTGTGCCATTACTTTCAGCGGGAACACATCCAAGTTGAAAGGAAGTGGGGTAAGTAGCGGAAATCCACTCGATGGCGTATCGACCTTTCTCGTCGGTTTCGACAAAAGGCTCCGAAGAAGCGTTATGTTCGCCGTCGTTGTTTTGATCCCAATAGATTTTGCCCGGCAATCGCGGTTCTTTCTCTTGTGGTCGTCCGTTTCCGTCGACGTCTCTCCATGCAATACCTGAAACGAGAGAGAGCAACGACTTGATTCGGCTTTCGATTTGTTTGGCCAGTTCGTCTCTGTTCACATTGGCCTTTGGGTTGTCGTCAATAGACATGGCCGCTTCGTAGTGCTGCAAGGCCTTTTCCCACGCTTCGCGAGCCGACTTTACGTCTGTCCGATCCAGAGCTTGATTGGCTCGGTTGTATTGAAGGTTCCCTAGAGCATTGAGAATTGTAGATTGAAGGGAGGGCTCGTCTACGGTTCCGTCCAGAGCTTTTTCGAGGAAAGTCTCGGCTTTTTCAAGGTTGCCCGCATCCAGATGAGCGAGGCCGGCGTTTAAATGAAGGCGTGGGTCAACCTGCTTGTCTTCACTTTTAGTGGCGTTTATCTCTGCCTCGTAATAGGCGGCAGCTTTTTCAAACTCCTTGTTTTTGTGGGCTTCCTCAGCTCTTTTTATATTGTCCCTGCGGAAACAGCCAGAGAGGAAGATCAATATCACCAATGCGAGCGAGGGGGCAATTGCCCGAATCCGTCGTCGGTTGCCAAGCAGAAACTCGGTGGCAAGCATGAGCATAGCCAGTGCCACAAAAGGTTGATAACGTTCGATTGGAAGTTCCTGTGAGAGAATGGCGTGACGTTTGCGGTGTCCGATTGCTTGAAGTTCATCAAAAACTCTAGCCAAACCTTCGCCGGTGGGTCCCAGTTGGAAGTACTTGCCGCCGGTTGATTCTGCGATGGCCCGTAGGGATGTGTCGTCGAGCTTTGTGACGACGGCCTTTCCTGCCGGATCCTTAAGGAAATTGCGTGCCTTCTGAGGCATGGGGTCAAGAGGGATTCGAGCCCCTTCTTTGCTTCCAATTCCGATCGTGTAAATCCGCACACCTTCCTTGGCGCTTTCCTTGGCTTTCTTCAAGCCTTCCCCTTCCAAATCCTCCCCGTCGGAAATAAGTATGAGGAAACGGTCGCTGTCATCCTCGGAAAAAGATCTAGCGGCCTCATGTATCGGTTGGGAGAGGTCGGTACCTTGGTTTTTAATTACGCCGACTTCCATTTCTCGCAATGTTCGGCGAAAAGCGGAGTGGTCGAGGGTGAGCGGGCATTGAAGAAAAGAGGTTCCTGCAAAAGCTATGAGACCGAGTCGGTCACCCTTTACTTTTTCGAGGAGATTGGAAATGCCTAGCTTGACCCTCTCGATCCGGTTCGGTCGTACGTCGCGGGCGAGCATGCTTCGTGACACGTCCAAGGCGAGAAGCACATCGATTCCGGTCGGGATCGCCTTCCGTTGGCTTTTGCCCCACTGGGGTTTAGCCAGTGCCAAGAAAAGTAAGAGAATGGCAACGGCATATATGACGTTTCGCGTGATGGTCTTTGGTTTGGAGTGAGATTCGGCTAGCTTGGAAAGTAGCTTAGTTGCTGTGAATTTCTTCAATCGGCGAATTTTCCGTCGTTCCGACCACCACAGGAAGAATCCGACCGCGGTGGTTGCAAGTAGGCCGGACAAAAGCCATTCCGGATGGGCAAAGAGATTCATGGAATCCTTAAGAATACAGTTCGCGACAGGACTATTTCAATCAAAAGAAGAATAATCCCTGCAGCCAAAGGCCAATGGAAGAGCTCCTTGTAGAGAGCGTTCACTTCGTATGCTACTTCAGTTTTTTCTAGTTGATCTATCTCTTCGTAGATATCACGAAGAGCGGTTTCGTTTCCTGCCTCGAAGAACTTGGCTCCCGTGGTTTCGGCGACTTTGCGAAGTACTTCCTTGTCCACCGGATAATTGGCAATGGTCACTTCCGGATTTCCGGAGGAGTTGCGTAGCAAGTCCCCCGTCCGTCTGTCATAGATGTAGGTTCGAGTCCGAGTCGATTGGCCTACTGCAATTGTATAAATTTTTATTCCGTCTTCCTTCGCGCCTTCTGCGAAAACCAGTGGGCTGTGCCGGGGTGGTGGGTCGTCCTTGCCATCGGTCAGAAGAATGACGATGCGGCTCTTTGCTTCCAGTTCTCGAACGCGGTTGATACCTTCACCCAAAGCTCCGCCGATGTTTGTTCCCGTTTGAAGCGTGAGACCTACTCGCATGCGGTCGAGATTGCGGTGCAGGTGTTCCTTGTCCAAGGTCAGGGGGGAGAGTAAGTAGGGGTTTACGGAAAAACCTATCAATCCGATCCTGTCGTGCTTTCGCATGGAGACGAAGTCCTTGATCACTCGTTTCACTACTTCGAGGCGGGTGATGGGTTCGCTCGGATTCTTGCTCATGTCCAAGGCAAGCATGGACGCGGAAAGGTCAACTGCCAGAACTATGTCCACGCCACTCTCTTGAATTGTGCGAGTACTTTCATCCAATTGTGGTCGAGCAAGCGCGATTGGAAGACAGAGCAAACCAAATAATCGAAAGGTTGGTGGAATCAAACGAGCAGGCCAAGCGCTTCTTGGTTCCGCACCGCGCAAGAGGACCAACGATGAAAACTTGAGAGTGGAATGCCTTTGCTTCTGTCGAAGCCTTACGATGATTAGGGCTATTATCACTGGGACGAACCACAACCAGTGAGGCTCTGCCAATCGAAAGCGTTCCCAGTACTCGAAAGGGTTCATTTCATTCCCTCCGACCGTTCGTCTTTGGTTTGCGTTGCTTCTTCTTCCAGTCGACGGTGAGAGTCTTTCACAAAATGCACGGCGGAATCGAGCAACAATCGAAGCCCCTCCCCGTCAATGCTTTCTCTCGAGTACTTCACCATATCGCTACGATCTACGAATTCGTGCAAGAGGTCGTCGTATCTTTTGCGGAAAAACTTGTGCTCCGCTACTTCTCGGAGGAATTCCTCGCCTGTCAGTTCCATTGCAGGAAGAGCAAAACAGCGCTCGACATATACGCGAAGCACCTCCGAAAGACGGAACGCAAAAGGCTTTGCATCCATTCGATGACATTCCGCATCTAGGGCATCCAGTGCCTCGATAGCCTCCTCGTAAGGATCGCGTGCGGGGATCGCCGTTTCTGCGGTTTCACCTTTGTTCAAACGCCGTTTCAACCAAAAGACGAAAATTATTGTTATGGCGATTCCTCCCGCCAGAGCCAGAATTCCCCAGTTTTCCGTTAAGATTTCAGATACGCTTTTGTACAGGGGGACAGGTTCGTCTCGTTCTCTTTTCTTTTCTAGATAGGAATTTTGATTTTGGGCGTAACCAATTCCCTTTGTTGCGATGCTAAAAAGGGACAAGAGCGCTAATTTTGCAGATGCACCGAACATCATCCTCTTCGGCGGTTTTCCCTGAGTTTGAAGAATTCTCTTAAACGGTTAACGTAGTCGGTGTCCGTTGATAAACCAAAGCAGTCGATGCCTCGCCTAAGAAGTCGTTTTTCGAACCCCTTTACCCAGTCGCGGGATCTTTCGAAGTAACGCTGGCGAAAGGCCTTGTCGGTTGTATTGACCTCGATGAGTTCTCCTGTTTCCAAATCTTCAAGAAGAATGTGCCCGACGTCCGGCAATTCGGTGTCTCGAGGATCTTCGACGCGGACGCAAACGAGATCGTGTCGTCTTCGCGTCGTTGAAAGTTCCTTGAAGAGGATATCCTCGGCGGGTTCCTCCTCGTCCCCATTTTCGGGAATCATGAAGTCGGAAAGCAAGAACACGATCGATCGTCTTCGCATCACTCTGTTGAGGAAGCGAAGACAGCCTCTAAGGTCAGTTCCTTTACCCTTGGTTTCGTTGAAGAGAATTTCACGGAGGATACGTAAAACGTGCTTTTGTCCTTTGGCGGGAGGCAGGTAGTGCTCCACTTCGTCTGTGAAAAGAATTAGACCGATTTTATCATTGTTGCGGTCAGCCGAGAATGCGAGGAGCGCGGCCAGTTCGGCGAGTCGCTCTCGTTTGCTTTGCTCTATTGAACCGAAGGAACCGCTATTGCTTATATCTACCGCTAGCACGATCGTGAGTTCTCTCTCCTCTCGATACTGCTTCACGAAGGGAGCGTTCATCTTCGCGGTTACGTTCCAATCGATGGATCGGACTTCATCCCCCGGTTGGTATTCTCGTACTTCTTCGAAATCGATGCCCTGACCTTTGAATGCGCTATGGTATGATCCCGCAAGTGCTTCCGAGACCAATCGGTTCGACCGAATCTCGATTTGTCGCACCTTTTGCAGAATCTGGCGCGTGAACTCTTGGTCGGGTTCTTCCATCCTATATTGTCCTCGATCGGTGCAGGCTTTCTACCACCTGGCGCAAAGCTGGTGGATTCAGGGTACGGGTACGGTTTCGAAGATTTTCCGTATGACGTCGTCGCTGGTTATATTCTCGGCTTCAGCTTCATAACTTACGATGACTCTGTGCCGGAGTACGTCAAATCCGACGTCTTTGATGTCTTGAGGGGTCACGAAACTGCGCCCTTGCATGAATGCGATCGCCTTGGATGCAAGAGCCAAGCTGATAGTGGCTCGGGGCGATGCCCCGAATCTAATAAAGGCTTCCAGTTCTGACGCTCCGTAACTTGCAGGCTCTCGCGTGGCAAGTACCACATCCACTAAATACTCCTTGAGCTTTTCGTCCACATAGATTTCATCCATCAATTCCCGAGACCTAAAAATAGTTTCTGCTTCGACCACCGGGCTGACTTCGTGCTCAACGTTAACGTTTGCGTTGGCTTCTAAGATTTTCAGTTCTTCTTCTCGATTTGGGTAGTTCACCACGAGCTTCAACATGAATCGGTCCATTTGAGCCTCGGGAAGAGAGTAAGTGCCTTCTTGATCGATCGGATTCTCCGTGGCAAGGACAAGAAAAGGTTTTGGCAGAGGATAAGTGACGTCGCCGATGGTCACTTGCCTCTCCTGCATACCTTCGAGCAGAGCGCTTTGAACCTTTGCAGGGGCTCGGTTTATTTCATCTGCAAGCAAAAGGTTGGTGAAAATAGGACCTTTCTTCGTGGTGAATTCACCCTTGCTTGGACTGTATATCAAGGTGCCCACAACATCTGCGGGGAGCAGGTCGGGAGTGAATTGGATGCGCTTGAAATCAGCCCGTATGCATCGGGAAAGTGTTTTTACGGCCAAGGTTTTGGCCAGTCCCGGTACGCCTTCGAGAAGTACGTGACCATTTGCCAAGAGACCTATGATAAGGCGGTCGACCAAATACTTTTGACCAACGATAACGCGCCCGATTTCCCGTCGCAGTAGCTCTACCCAAGCGGCTTCGGTCCGCATCTTTTCTTGTTGTTCGGGAGCGGGAGGCTTTTGTGATGATATTGAATCCTGTTGCATATTTAATTTTCTATGAGAATTGAAACATATAAGCGTAACGAAGCTTTGCTATTGTCCAAGCGAAATGATTTCCCTAAAGTCATTAATATTCGAAAGTTTGCTTTTCACTTGCCGAGTGCCTGCAGGTGATTTTTAGACTCTTTTGATTAATCATCAACCCCA
>CAWVZQ010000099.1:0-9167 GCA_963934405.1 uncultured Opitutales bacterium
TCTCAACTATCCAAGGAATTTTGGCGAAGGTGAGTTCGTAGAGGGAAGGCCAAGGGGCTCCTTGTGGCGGAGCAAAGGCAAAGGAAAAGAAAAGTCCGCTGAGGATAGCCGTAATGCCACCGGCTCCAGTTGCTCGCTTCCAGAACATTCCAACTAAGAAAGCCACGACCAATCCGGATACCAGTTTCATCTGATTGGCTGCCACGTAGATGAAGAAAGGAGACTTGGAGTTCGGATCCATGATCAGAATGGATACGAGTCCGGCAATGACGATGAAGATGGCAATCCATATGCGACCGACCCAAACGAGTTTCCTTTCGTCGGCGTCGGGATTGATGTATTTCTTGTAGACGTCGAAGGTGATGATTGTCGCAGCGGAATTGAGCATCGAGTCGACGGTGGAGAGAATTGCCCCGATCAATCCGGCGGCGACTAACCCCAGCACACCGAAGCCAATGGGCTTAACGTATTGGGTGAGCAAAGTGATGAAAACGTCGTCGGACGCCACATTCATCTCCTGCTTCTTGAACAAGTAGTAGGCCGCGATGCCGACTCCGATGGAAAAGAAAGGGATGAGCAACTTGAAGAAGCCGGCCGTTATAATCCCGATGCGGGCTTCCTTGTCGGTGCGAGCAGACAAGGCTCGTTGCACGATGAACTGATTGGTACCCCAGTAAAAGAAGTGAAGCACCATGAGACCGCTCAGCATACCAGTCCAGGGCAGGCTAGGGTGGTCACTCGGTTCGTAGAGGTGCATCTTTTGGGCATCCGCTGCTGCGGCGGCATCCATGGCCCGCATACCCGACCACCCTCCGACCTCAGGCAAGCCGAATACAATGAAAGCCACGGTAAGCCCCCCGACCAGCATAAGGATGGACTGGATAACGTCGGTCACGATAACCGCGCGCAGCCCACCGAATATGACGTAGCCTCCAGTTACAAGCGCCATGATGATTATGCCGAGCACGTAGTACTTGGGATCGACGTCACCGGGAGCGATGTCCGGATTGTTCAAGTTTCCTCCTTGAATAAGGATTTTGGGTGGGTGGGTCGCATTGTACTCAGACCCAGTGGTGGAAAGAGTAATGGTGCTGATCGAACCATCCTCGAGAACTGCGGTCGCCACGGCTTCAACGCCCTTGTAATCTTCAGGGCTCTGAATTTCAACTCTTGGAACCGAAGCGTATTTTCGGCCGGGTGAAGTGATCTTTATCTCGGAGAGGGATCCATTCGCATTCACGATAGCCTCCGCTACAGCCTTTCGACCTGTATCGCCTTGGAGAAGTCGGTTGACGGAACGAGAACCGAAGTAGAAGCCGGGTACCATCTGAACGACCACCATGATAACGATCATGACGACAGCAAAGGCCATGCGACTGCGGTCGTCGTAACGCCTACCCAAATATTCGCTCAGGGTGTAGACGTTCATCTTTCGATAAACGGGAAGGAAGCCGTAGCAAAGAAGAAGTAGGCCTGCTATCGCTGTGATCTCAAATTGACTCTGAGCGAAGCCCACGAGGTAACCTACGCCCATCATTCCGGCGATGTGGTTGGCGGATACGTTGGATCCGAATATGGAGCCTGCTACCCCCCACCATCGTGTGGTGCGACCGGCGAGAAAGTAATCCTCGGAGCTTTCACCCCGTCGGCTGGCCCATAGACCAAAGCCCATGACGGTAGCGAGTGAACCAAAGAAGATGAATAGATCGGTGGTTGAGAGGAAGCTTTCCATAATTTGCAGTGTAAACGCTGTAATCCCTACAAGGGAAACGCAAAATTCACATTTGAGAAGAAGCGATTCGGAAGGCTTTACGCTTTGGCGCCAAGTGGGAGACGGCCGCTGGCCTTGGCTTGCTCCCTAAGGTAGGTCGCAGTTTCAAACGATAGTGAAGCGAATTGCTCGGAGGTCATTCTCCAAGCCCAGTTTCCGAATGCATGCCCCGGGCGATTCAACCGAGCTTCCGAGCCTAGCGAGAGTAAATCCTGCATGGGAACGACAACCAAGTTGGATACCGTGCGATAGGCCGCTCGCAAAAGATCCCAGGTCGCGTCTTCACCGGAGACGCTAAGATAGCTACGGAAGTTGCCGCGCACCTCCTCATCAGCCGATTCGTACCAACCCAGAGAAGTGTCGTTGTCATGCGTTCCCGTATAGAGAACCAAGTCTTGGGACAGGTTGTGAGGCAAATAAAGATTGGCGGGGTCGCCATCGAAAGCAAATTGAAGCACGGCCATCCCCGGCAAGTTCGTTGACTTGCGGAGAGCATGTACTCCGTCATTTAACAATCCGAGATCCTCGGCGAGAAAGGGGAGGGCGGGAAAACGCTCGAGCACGACTTCGAAGAACTCGCTGCCCGGACCCGACTCCCAAACGCCTTCACGAGCGTCATCGTGGTCGGCAGGAATGCTCCAGTAATCGTGAAATCCACGAAAATGGTCGATTCTAGTGACGTCGAACAGGTCGTTTTGGGCTGCCAACCGTTCCAACCACCATGCATAGCCTTCGGCTTGGTGGGCAGGCCAGTCATAGAGAGGGTTTCCCCATAGTTGTCCCAAGGGATTGAAGTAATCCGGCGGGACTCCGGCCACGGCAGTGGGCAATCCCGTGGTTATGTCTACTAGAAACAGGTCTGGACGTTGCCACACGTCTGCGCAATCGGGTGCCACGTAGATGGGAAGGTCTCCAAGAATGGATATTTTTCGAGAGTCAGCGTAGGAGCGCAGGGCTTTCCATTGACCGAAAAAGAGGTATTGTAGAAAATAATGTAGGTTTATCTCTTCCGAAAGTTTCGGATCGCTCAATCGGTGACGGGCTTTTTCGAAGTTCCGCAACTCTTCGGGCCATAGCCACCATGGCTTTTTCTCATTTTCGGCCTTAAGAGCGCAAAAAAGGGCATAAGATTCGATCCATGAGCTCTTTTCGGAAATAAATTCCTCGTATGAGCCGTATATTGACTCAAGTTTCGGTCGCTTGCTTTCGAATTGAAGAGCAGCCTTTCTAGCAACGATCCAAAATCTTTCGTATAAATCACCGTAAGCAACTGAATCACAAGGAAGATCTTGCAGGGTGGACAGATCGTCTTCCTCCACAAGACCGAGCTCTAGAAGCGGATTCCAGTCGAGAAAGTAGGGATTTCCCGCAAAGGACGAAAAGGACTGGTAAGGTGAGTCTCCAAAACTGGTCGGTCCGACGGGGCATATCTGCCAATGACTGAACCCAGCCTCGGAAAGAAAGTCGATCAGTTCGCGGGAAGGTTTTCCCATGTTTCCAATTCCGAACTCTCCGGGGAGCGACGACAAGTGCAGAAGAAGACCAGTCGAGCGCTGCTTTAGCCAGTCTGGTATCTGGGGGAGGGATGCATTCATTAAAACTTCAATATCAAAGCCAAAAGCGATTCGATTCGCATTAATTAGACATAATGCATATTGTGCGAATGCCAAGCTTGCAACCAACTATAGCACAATCACTTGCACTGTTGTTGAATTCGGTATTATTTCCCAAAACGATCAATATGTAGTCCTCAGTTTCGAGAAACCCCTCGATTCGTTTATTTCGAAAGTCCCCAATGCTTGGTGAAGGGATAATAGACGAATAACGCTCGCCCTACGATCTGTTGTTCAGGTACGAAACCCCACATCCGACCATCCAGACTGTTTGGAGAATTGTCCCCCATGGCCAAGTAGAAGTTTTGACCGGTTGGATTTGTCGGATCTGTTTTCTTGGGCACGCGGAGTGGCGATTTATTGGAAAGCAAGCCATCGGCTCTATATCCCGGATATTTGGTGGTATTTTCCGCCTGTGGGTTTTGGGCGAGGTTTTCGACGCGTTCCCGATTCATCCTGAACGCGTCAACGCCTTCGATTGGTTTTCCGTTCCTGTACAGAATTCCGGGCGTGCCGCCGCGAAGATCGGTTCCATTCGTAAATATGCTATCGGGTACGCGAATTTCCATTTCATCGCCGGGTTCGCCAACAAGTCTTTTGATGTAGTATTTGTCCTCACCAATTGAAGATCGAGTCGGAATATCTAATTGTCTATTAACTTCGTCTATTCCCTTGGTTTTAAATACAGCGGGGTCCCCGGAACTGGGGCGAATGAAGTTGTAACTCATCCGGTCAACGAAAAGCGCATCGCCTAGAAGGATGTCAAAAGCAAGCACGACGTCGCCGGACTTGAAAGAATTATCGCTCAACCTCAACCTGCCGGAGTTGTACAAACCCGGTGGTTGCGGAATAATTTGCGGAACTCCCCTCAAGTCGTCGATTCCCGCAAATTTTCGGGCCAGAATGGTATCAAGATCGAATTCCGAGGGAACGTTCAGCACATGCTTTTTTCCGCCGATTTCAAAAACATATTCCCTGACAGGACTGGGAAATACGAAGAATTTTCCATTTGGAAAGTTTTCCGTGGAAAAGCGAAAACTGCCGTTACCTTGAAGAACCAGATCCAACTCTCCATTCGACTCAGCCTCCAGACGATGATGGGATGCTCCAAGAGTCAATTTGTCGAGGACTCGCCCGCCGATGCTGGGTAGTTCGTCTGCATCTTCGTACAGGTGCGGTTGCATCCCGTTATAGGTGGGATACATGGAGTTTGTGGGAATAATGAACGGCTGAATGAAAAAACTACGGATTCCAATGACCACGATGGCAGCAACGAGTAGCATCTCTACGTTTTCCACCCAACTTTTCTTGTGGTAATAGTCTCCTCCGCACTTGTCCAAGATTTCGTCGACGTCTTTTGCTTTTTCTTCCAATTCCGCAGTCGTGACGGTCTTTTTACGAATCGCTTTGTCGAGCCCGACCAGTCGCTTGTCGAACTTCTCGACATCTTCGTCGGGCAAGAGATCCCGTCTGTAAAAAAGGGCTTTCTGGGCCAATCTCAGGATTTCCTTGGCCCCCTTTCGCATCGATCGGGTCACGGGTTTGTTTTCTTGGTTAGAAGGTGTTGTCATATCAAAGTGGCATTTTCCGGAAGTACTTCAGCTTCCGCTTTTTAGGATTTGCACGAAGGCTTCCTGAGGGATACTGACGCTGCCGATTTGCTTCATGCGCTTTTTCCCCTTTTTTTGCTTCTCCAGTAGCTTTTTCTTGCGCGAGATGTCTCCGCCATAGCATTTTGCGGTAACGTCTTTGCGCATAGCCGAGATGGTTTCTCTGGCAATAATTTTACCTCCCACTGCCGCCTGTAGAGCCACCTTGAACATCTGCCTGGGTAGAATTTCCTTCAGTTTCTCGCAAAGTACGCGCCCACGAGCTTCGGCTTTTTCTACGTGAACAATTGTTGAAAAAGCGTCCACGGTTTCGGCGTTCACCATGATTTCCATGCGTTGTAGGCTCGCAGTCTGGTATTCCGCCATGTCGTAGTCCATAGAACCGTAACCGTGGGTGATGCTCTTCAAGCGGTCGTTAAAGTCCACCAAGATTTCGTTCAAGGGCAAGGAACAGGTGAGCATGACGCGGGTTTCGTCGATGGTTTCCGTATTGCTGCAGATACCACGCTTTTCGCTCACGAGAGCAAGCATGTCCCCGATACTGTCGTTTGGAGCCAGAATCCGAGCCAGAATCGTAGGTTCCTCAATATGATCGATCTCGGTAATCTCGGGAAGCTCGAGAGGATTATCTATTTCTTTGAATGTCCCGTCAGTGAGGCAAACTTTGTACACGACGCTGGGATAGGTCGAGATCAAGTCCAAATCGTATTCTCGCCGCAAACGTTCTTGGATGATTTCCATGTGAAGGAGACCTAGAAAACCGCACCGAAAACCAAAACCCAGAGCTGCAGAAGTTTCCGATTGGTAAGTAAAGGCGGCATCGTTTAGGCGTAACTTACCAACGCTTTTTTTCAGTTTTTCGTAGTCGTTGGTATCGAGTGGATAAAGACCGCTGAACACCATGGGCCGAACTTCCTTGTAACCCGGCAGCATTTCGGAGGCAGGGTCTTGAGCGGAAGTGATGGTGTCGCCGATCTTGATGTCGGCAACGTCGCGGATGCCGGTTACGATGTAACCCACCTCCCCTTCCGCCAACTGTTCAGTCGGGACGGGCTGTGGACAAAAACGTCCGATTTCCTTTACCTCCGTCTTCCTTCCGTCGCTCATGAGAACAATGGAGGAACTTCGAGAGATGATGCCCGAAAATACGCGAACGTAGCATATCACTCCCTTGTAGGAATCGTACTGACTATCGAACACAAGCGCCCTACTCTTCTTGCTTTCCGTCCAGCGAGGTGCAGGTAAGCGCTGGACCACGGCTTCCAATATTTCCTCGACTCCCAATCCGCTTTTCCCACTTGCGAGCAAGGCATCCTCGGCAGGAATAGCCAGAACTTCTTCAATTTGCCGAGAAACGCGATTCACGTCGGCGCTGGGCAAATCTACCTTGTTGATGACGGGGATGACTTTCAGACCTTGGGTATCCGCCAATTGCGCGTTGGCCAAGGTTTGAGCTTCCACTCCCTGTGAGGCATCGACTAAAAGCAAGGCCCCTTCACAGGCCGCAAGGCTGCGTGAAACCTCGTAGGAGAAATCAACGTGACCAGGTGTGTCGATGAGATTAAAGAGATATTCATCTCCCTTGGCATCCAGGTAGGTCATGGACACGGGATGACTCTTTATCGTAATCCCCCTTTCACGCTCCAAATCCATGGAATCGAGCAGCTGTTCCTTCATCTCTCTCTTCACCACCGTCTGGGTGCTTTCGAGCAGCCGATCGGACAAAGTTGTCTTGCCGTGATCGACATGAGCGATGATGCAGAAATTTCGAATCCTTTTGACGTCCACCATAAAAAGAGTTGACCACGCAAAAATTCCTGCCGAAAAGAGCAAGTCAATTGCGGGTATTAAAAAAAACTATTTTTCAGATTTATTAAGAATGGACAAGAATCGACTTAAGGGAACACACACTGCTCTCATCACGCCGATGTTGGATGGGAAAGTTAACTTTGCCGATCTCGAGCGTCATGTCGAACGGCAAATCACTTCCGGCATAAACGGACTGGTGCCCTGCGGCACCACGGGGGAATCCCCTACCCTGACTCAAGAGGAACACCTGCAGGTCGTGGAGGCAACCGTCAGGGCAGCCGCCGATCGTGTACCGGTCATTGCGGGTACGGGAGCGAACTCGACCGCCGAGGCCCTGCATCTTACTAAAGCTGCCGACGAGGCCGGGGCGGACGCTTTCCTCCTAGTGGCTCCCTATTACAACAAGCCGAGCCAAGAAGGCCTCCTCGCTCATTTCGGTGCCATCGCCGAAATCACCGAAAAGCCAATCGTGCTATACTCCATTCCTTCAAGGTGTGGTATTGAGATCTCCACTTCCACCGTTGCTCGTCTTTACGAAAAGCATCCGCACATCTGTGCTATCAAGGAAGCGGGCGGACGATCCGCCAAGGTTTCGGATACCGCGGTCGCCCTCGGGTCTGACTATGTTATCCTTTCCGGCGACGATGCTCTCACCCTGCCCTTCATGGCTTGCGGCGCCTCGGGCGTAATTAGCGTCGCCTCTAACATCTACCCGGCTCCAGTCGCCAAAATGGTCGACCTCGCCGAAGCCAATGACTTCGATGCTGCCCGCAAAATGCATCTCGAGTACCTTCGCGTTTTCGGCGAACTCTTCATCGAGCCGAATCCCGTCCCCGCCAAGTTCGTCATGAAGACCCTTGGAATGATTGAGTCCGACGAAGTTCGCTTGCCCTTGTGCAACCTCCAGCCGGAAAATAGCGACCGCCTAGCTCAGCTCGTCAAAGATTTTCCCTTGGACTAGCAACATATCGAATTCACGCTTATCTTTTACCTTCCTGTAAAATGTCATTAAAAATCATGCTAAACGGAGCTCGGGGTCGTATGGGTCGGGCCATTGCCTCCATCGCCGACGAAAAGGATTGTCAAATCGTAGCTGGCGTCGACTTGGGCGACGACCCTGCTGCCGTAATCGATGATTGTGACGTCGTGATCGACTTCAGCTTGCAAGAGGCCACCTTGCCCGTAGCCAAGTTGACCGCAGAACGCGGCAAGCCCATCGTAATCGGCACCACCGGCCAATCCGCCGAGGATCGCGAGGCAATCACCGCCCTCTCCTCTCGCATACCAATGGTCTGGGCGGGAAACTTCTCAACCGGCGTAAACCTCCTCTTCTACCTCACTCAAAAGGCGGCCAAAGTCCTCGATGCCGAATCCGATTTCGATCCTGAAGTCATAGAAATGCACCACCGTCACAAAAAGGATGCTCCCAGCGGTACCGCCGAACGCCTTTTGGAAATTCTAAAGGAATCACGAAATTTGGTAGATACCGACGTCGCCCACGGTCGCCAAGGGATCACCGGCGAGCGTCCCGCAGCTCAAATCGGTTCCCATTCTCTTCGCGGAGGGGATGTTGTGGGAGACCACCTCGTCATGTTCGCAGGAATCGGCGAGCGCTTGGAACTCACCCACAGGGCGACTGATCGCGTAATATTTGCAACCGGAGCCCTCCGAGCCGCCAAATGGGCGGTTACCCAGCCCGCAGGTCTGTACTCCATGCAAGACGTTCTGGGACTCACCGCATGAACCCGCTTCCTTCGTCCCAATTGAATCTTTTCTTTTCCTTACCTTTTTTCAGATGATAGCCACTATTCGCGGAATCCTCTTGGAGTGCCAAACCAACCTTGCGGTCATCGAAGTCGGAGGCATCGGCTACGAAGTAAACGTCCCGCTCACAACCTCGGAAAAGCTTCCCGCCCTAGGCAAGGAAATCAAGCTCCACACTCATGCCTCCTATCGTGAGGACGCCCAGACCCTTTACGGTTTCGCAGATCGCGAATCTCGCGACTTCTTTCGCCTCATCGTCGACAAGGTTTCGGGCATCGGTCCCCGAATCGCGATCAACCTGCTTGGCTCCCTATCCCTTCCCACTCTCAAGAGTGCGATAGCGGCAGGAGACATCGGGCTCCTCTCCAAAGCTCCCGGTCTCGGCAAAAAGACCGCCGAACGCATCGTGGTCGAGCTAAAGGACAAGGTGCTGCCTGCAGGCTCAACGGTCGCCGCTCCCGCCGGAACCACTGCCCCACCCTCTTCGCCCGGAGCCTATCAGGACGCCCTGACCGCACTTCTGACACTCGGTTACAAGGCAACCGACGCCGACAAGGCCGTCCGACTGGCTGCCGAAACCCTCGGCGCCGACGTCAGCAC
>CAWVZQ010000100.1:0-9065 GCA_963934405.1 uncultured Opitutales bacterium
CGATGACGTCGTTGGCCGAGTCCAAGTCGGTCAGGTCGCCGTCGTCGTTGTTATACCAAACCACTAGGGATACGGGGAAGTCGCCCGCAACGGTGGGGGTGCCGGTGGCGACGCCGGTACCGGAGTTGAACTGAAGACCACCGGGAAGATTGTAGGCACCGCGGTCAATTATGTTGGCGGTACTAAAGGCGGTGAGATTATAGGTGAAGGCCTGTCCCGCGATCGCCGTGGCCGTAAGCGGACTGGTGATGACTCTCGGGCCGGATACGGCGCCGTAGGTCACGAAAGCGGACCCGGTCTTCTGGTTGTCGTAGCATGCCTTCAACCAGTCGGCGGAGCGAGCCGCCGTGGAGATTCGCATTTCATCCATCAGTCCTTGGAATTCGCGGCTGGACTGGTCTTGGCCGATAAGCACGTCGTCGTCCACAGCGGTGGCGACCGCCTTGTTGGACGAGCTCGAATAACTTTGTTCCACGCCATCCACGTAAAACTTCATTTGGTTGATGTTGGTCGCTCCGTCGGGAAATACACCGGCAACGTGGTGCCAATTGTTGTCGGCCACGTTTGTGTTGGCCACGCGGGCGCCTCCATTGATTTCTACGCGCAATTTGCCCCCGTCCGTGCGGAAAATCCACTTCTGGGTGGATGCGTCATTACCCCATGACATGATGGCGGCTGCGGCTTTCGGCGTCTTGATCCAACCCGCCATGGTGCGTGGGTCGGTGCCCGTGATACCTTTGTAGCCGGTGGGCTTGGCGAAGTCGTCGGTACCGTCGAAACTGGCGGCGGCGCCGACTTGTCCGGATGCCTCGACCACTGGACCCGTGGCCACGGCGTGGTTGGAGAATTGCGTGGAGTCCACGAAACTGCCGGCCACCAACTCGGTGAAGTGCCAAGCGGATGCGAAATCGTTAGACCAAGTGGATCCGTCGGTGGAGTACACGGGAGCGGAAACTTCCTGTGGATTGGCCCAAACCGCAGTGATCGCGGTTGAGGTACCTGAAACGGTGGGGACCTTGACCCAGACTCGCGAGTTCCCCGCGCCGTCCCAAGACTCTATTTCATAGGCAAGTTCACGTCCGTTGGCGGCGAAGAGGCGGAGGTCGGCGCCCGTGGGGGAAAGGAATGAATTGGTGGTGAAGTTGACGGGGGCTCCGCCGGTCGTGGTTAGACCGGTGTGCAAGTCGAGCAATACGGGAAAGTCGGTCAGGGTGCCGGATCCAGCGTATCCCGACAAGGTCAAGTCCATCTTGTACGGGTAGGTCGTGGGGTCGGATACCTTGACGATGATTGGTCCGGTGGCGGTGCGCGTCTCGCCCGCGCTGTTGGAACCTGTAATGGTTATGGTGACCGTGGTGTCGCCCGTGGTCAACGGGGTGCCCGAGATGATCCCGGTGGCGGCGGCCATGGATACTCCCGGAGGCAAGCCGACCGCGGAGTAGGAAAGGACGCCGCCGCCGATCGCGGAAATCTTCGTGGGAGTCATGGCCGTGCCCACCTTGCCGTAGAACTCGTTGTCCCCGGATAGGCCTGGGGGGCCTTGGAAATTCGTGTAGGAAAGGAAGGACGAGCCCAGCTTCTGGTTGTCGTAGGATGCCTTGACCCAGTTGGCGTCACGGGTCTCGGACGAAAAGCTCATTTCATCTATGGTCGTGCCGGGGGAAGTTCGATCCCAACCGCGACCTATTCTCAGGGCAGTTACGGGAGCGGATGAGGACAAGGCCTTGGTACTTCCGCTCTGCACGCCGTTCACATAGAGTTTGGCCTCGCCGCCGCCCACCGTGGCCACCATGTGGAACCAATCGCCACCCTCGACGTTGACGGTCGAGTCGCCCAGATCCGGATTTGGAATGCCGTTAGCAAAAAGAGCGGGTCTTCCGTTGTTTGTAACTTCCAGACGTATGTGCCATCCATTGGTGCCCTGCAACCACATGCCCCACCAGTTCTTCCAGTCCTTACTGCCGCTGTCGGTGGTGGCCCAAGTCGATGCGGTGAACTGACCTGCCGTGAGAGTGCCGTTGAAGGCATTGTCGCCAAACCCCTGCCACCGGTCCTTGTCCGTATGGCGAGCCCCGGATGCTATGCCTGCTGCTGCGGACGGGTAACCGTGATTCTCAATTTGGGGCAGATCGTTGCCTTCAATGGATGAATCGAATGCGTCTCCGGTGGGTTCGTCCAAGTGGTATACGCCGACATATCCCGGCCAAGCCTCGCCATTGGTGGTGAAGGCGGGCGGGGCGGCGTTGGGATTGCCCCAGCGCATGGTGATCTTGTCACCCACCGAAAGTGTGGGTATGTTCACCCAAATGATGGATTCGCCTTGAGGGTCCCACTTCGAGATTTCGTACTTGCACTCGACACCGGTTGTCGTCTGGAAACGAAGATCCGAAGCACCATTCATGAACTGGGTGTAGCGGAAGCCTTGGTCGTAAAGGGAGGCGTTGCTCTCGCTCAGGCGCACCATCATGTGCCAGTCGCTCAAGTCGGGTTGATAGGGTGCCGAAGTCTGGGCCAAAAGCTGGATTTCACGTACTTGGACGTGAGTGTCGGAACCGCCGGTGGCTGAGACGAGAAACTTGTAGTATTCGTAGTTGCCGGGGTTATCTACGGTGTAGGTGCGCGTTTCGTCCTTGGCGAAATTCGCTTCGTTGGTGACCACGTCGACGTCGGTCCAAGCGGAGCCATCGTTCGAACCTTGTAATTTCCAAGTTTTCGGGGAACGCTGAACCCAGTTATAGTGGGCCGACATAACGGTGTACTGGCTAACCGTTTTCTTTTCTCCGTTGTCCAACTGATATTGCACGTATACGTTGGGCAAGTCGGATTGATAAGCGATCCAGCGCCCTGTTCCTGAATTATTGGTCATTATGTTGTCGAAAGCAGCGGGAGCCCCATAGCCGGCAAGAGTCGTCGATCCGCTTACGCTGCCGTACGCCGGATTCGTGATGTCGACGTAACCACCACTTATGAAGGCGGGGCTGTAGGCGGGTGTGACGTCCATCGAATACTCGAAGGGTGCGTTGTCGCCGACGCTGATGGTCAGCTCCTGTATGTTCGAACCGAGAGCATTCGAGGCGCTGATGGTCGCCTTGAACACGCCGCCTTCGTTCGGTGTCCCGGTAACGGCTCCGGTGCTCGTGTCGATGCTTAGCCAAGTCGGGGCATTGTAGAGACCGAAGGAAGTTGGCGCGCCAGTAGCCGAAAGCTGGTAGGCGAAGGCCATCCCCTTGGAAGCCTCGGTCGCAAGGGGGCTGTTGATTGTGATCACGGGGGAGGATGCCCTCGGATCGGTCGACTTGTAAGGGTGGGACGATGCCAAAAGGTCGGTCAGTCCCCATCTTTGGGCGAGGTAGCCCTCCACCTTTAGGCGCTCCGTCTCGGTCAACACCTTGTTGTAGGTGATGAACTCGGCCACTTCGCACTTGGACATCTCGCGGTTGGTCTGGAAGCCGCCGAACTGCAGTTGCTTTGGCTGATAGTGGTTGGGATTGTTGTTGGCCCCGGTGGAGTTTGTCTTGTCCTTCGTCGAGTCGCGCCAACTGTTGGCTTGATCCGAATTGTTCATGGTGGCTATGTAGATATGCCATTCGGAATCCGTTCCTCCGCCGGTATTAGAAATCCAGCCGTTGAAGTGGCCAATACGCCCGACTTGGCCTCCGTGAGCGGCGAAAAGCCAGTTGTTTCCGGTCCTGTCCGAAATGACGCGATTGTTCGCTCCGCCGGTGTAGCGGGAGACGGCGAACATGGAGAAGTTCGGTACGGTCGGGGCCATCGTCTTGGGGGTGTAGAGCATGGATTGGCCGTTGAAATTCACCACTCCTTTGCCATTTTTGATGGCGGAAGTAGGGGCGCCCGTCTTGCCCGTGAAATGATAGTCCTTTCCGGATTTGTCGGTCCAGCTGTTTACTGCAGCGCCGAGGGTGAGCCCGTCGGAGACGCCGTTGCCGTCCAGATCGTCGCCGTCCATCCAGACTTCAATACCGCCCACGACGGAGGAGAGATCCCCCGAGCCCATTTTCAGAGGGGTGAAGACAATCATGGAATCCGTCCATGTGGAACCGCCGGAGTTGGTGGCCTGACCTCGGGCATAGTAGATGCCGGGAGGGTTGAGACCGCTGGTGATTTCAGCGTTCAAGTTACCGGTCGCGGCGTTGTTTATGGTAATGTGGTTCGCCCAGTTGTTCACCGTCTGGTTCCCGTCAGTGGGCCCCCAGTGAAAGGTGTAGGTGACCGCCGCCCCGCCGGTACCTGCCAGCGAGCCATTCAATTTGGCCGAGGTCGAGGTGACGTCGGAGACGGAGAATACGTTACCGAGCACGGGTGGAGTAACGGCCGACTCGGTGGTGAAGCTCTGGGGGTTGCTCCAAGCGGTTCCGCCGGAGTTGACTGCCTTCAAGCGGTAGTGGTAAGTTGTTCCCAAGCTGAGCCCCGAAACCGTTTGCACGATGGCTCCGGCTCCCTTGTTGCCGAGCGGGGCATTGCCCCCGTTCCAACCGAAGGGGATGGTTCCTCGGTCGGTAGTTCCCCAATATACGGTAACGGCGGGGTCGCTTCCGCCGGTGCTGTTCACGTCGGCGTTCAACTTGGCGCCGTTAGCCGTGACTTCGGTGGCGGCGGCGGCCGAGATGATGGGTGCCGAGGTAGGAAGAGTAATGGTGAGGATGCCGGTGGCGGAGGCCGAGGCGCCTTCGGCCAAGACGGTCGCCGCGTAGACGCCACCCGCCGTGGGCGTGCCGGAAATGATACCGGTCGAGAGGTTGCAGGTCAGCCCCGGAGGCAGGTTGTATGCGTAATAGGAAGCGGTGATGCTTGAAGTCACTTGAAAGCTGAACGCCTGTCCCACGGTGGCGGTGGCGGTGGCGGCGCTGGTGATGTCGGCGCTGGGCCCGGAACCGGGAGTCATTTCGCGCCAGTACATGGCGGCGTTCGCACCCGGATTGATGTAAGTGCTCATCTGGTTGTAATCGGTTACGGTTCCCTGCTTCCAGCGAGCTCGCATGGCCACTCCTCCTCCCGAATCGTAAAAGGCGATGGCGAACTTGTAGTTGCCCGCCGCCAAGGTGACGGTGCCCGTCTTGTTCACTTCACCATGTGGACCTTTGTTGTCCACGATCAAGTCGCCCGACTCGAAACTGCCGTTTTGATTCTTGTCGAGCCAGAAGACGGAACCATCGTCACTGCGAGTGCCGAAGGAAACGGCGCCGGGGGACACGGGGGAACTGCCGCCCACCACGATATAGCCTTCCCAGAGGAAACCGAAGTTGGTGTCGCCGACTTGATTGTTGGCGCGAGCCTTCATGGCATTTTTATCCCAGTTCATATCCTGGTTGGCGGTCCAGTTGGAGTCCATGAACTGGGCGGCCAGTTTAGCGGGGGTGAAATAACCGTTGGCGCTGTCGATGGGGATGAGCTTGTCGTCACCCGTGACGTCGTCCCAAATATGTTCCTTGATGCCGGGCTGTCCGGTGCCGCCGACGGGAGGGTAGGGAGGGTCGGGAGTGAATACCGAAACTCCTTGCGACACGAGTTCTCCGGCCACGTTGGTGGCGGCTACCCGAGCAAAGTATACTTTGCCCTGCTGGAGGTCGGTCAGGCTAGACGAGAACGAGCCCGTGCCGAGCAAGCCGAGGTTGACAACGTTGTCCCAGCTGTTGAGGTCGGCGTAGTCGGTGCCGCGGTCCTCGTCCCCCCATAATAGGTAGACCGTCGGGTTTTCACCGCCGGTGGAGCTGATCGTGCCGTTGACCGTGGCTGCGAGCGGACCTTCGGTGGCGGTTACGTTGCCCAAGGTCGGAGGAGACAGGCCTGACTCGGTCTTGAAGGTGCCGGCGGTGCCGGACCATACCAAGCCGCCGCCGGCATTGGAAACGGTGAAGCGATAGCGATAGGTCGTGTCGATGTTGAGACCGCTGACCACGCGACTGATGGCGCCGGGCGTGACCGTATCGAGCGAAAAGGAATGGGCCCAAGCGGAGGGGTTGGAGGTTCCCTTGTCCGAGGTGTCGACGTATACGATTGCAGTGCAGGTGGTGCCGGAGGTGTCGGCGAAGGAACCGTTCAACTTGGCCCCGTAGAGGGAAAGGTCGCTGGCTGCCGCGGCGGTGACGGCCGAGGGCGGGGCGTAAAAGGTCAAGGCGAGCGTATGATTCGCGGATCCGTAACCATTTGTCGCGGTGATGGTTGCGTTTACTGTTCCGGTGCCCGTTGGGGTGCCGGACAAAACGCCCGTGGTGGAGTTTATGTCAAGTCCCGAGGGCAAGCCGGTGGCCGACCAAGTGGCGGGGTACGCGGAAACCGGCACCGCCGCGGAAAAGCCGGAAATACTGACGGCCAGCCCGGCGTTCAGGCCGGTGCCCAAGGGGCCGTTGATGCTGGGGGCGCCGACGTCGCCGGCGGCAATGGCGTAAATTTCCGAGAGACTCAACACCTTGTCGTACATCCGCCAGTCGTCCAGTTTGCCGTGCCAGTGGCCTCCACCGTTCCTGTAGGAGCCTATTCTAAAGTACGATATTCCTCCGGTTGCCAAGGCCCTTGTCTTGCCGGATTGCGATGCCCATTGGGAGCCGTCGTAATAAATGGATTGTACGCCCGTAGACGTGTTCTTGGTGAAGGCGTAGTGGTGCCAGCTTCCCTTGTATTGAGCGTCCGAAGCGTACTGATTGACGCGGTCGGTGCTGTTGTTGGAGCCCGCATCCCAATAGATGTTCCTGTTGCTCCAGGGAAAATGAATGTTGAGGGCGCGATTGCCGTTCCCCGATTCCATAACGCTATTATTGTTCGGCAATTTCGTCCCGCCATAGGCCCAGAAGGCGATCGTAACCTCAGTTCCAAAGGGGTGTGCGGCGAAGGGGGGTTGCAGCGAGTCGTTACTACCGTCGAAGTCCAAGGCGTTGCCGAATTTTCCCGGTACCCAGTCGTCGTTGGCCATGTTGATCAACGTTCCGGTGTGACCGCCTCCGCTGTCATCGCTTGCGGTGGCGCCGGTGGTTTCGTCGAACTGGTACCAGAGAGTGAGGTCGTCTGGTCGGGTAATGGGCTGAGAGAAGTCGATGACGTGGGAAAGAGGGAGGGATCCATGTCCATTACCCGTGGCGGCGGCATTGGCAATGGCCAAGGTGACGGTAGCCGGATCGGTTGTCGGCGTGACTTTGAAGGTGTACGTGTGCCCCGACCCCGCAAAATTGCTCAAGGTGCCGTTGGTCACGGTGATGTCGTTGGCGGCGAACCCGGTTACCGCGGTAGGGGTTCCGCCCACTTTGAAGGTCGTTGAAAGGGTCAGGGGGACTGTGCGAGCGTTTCCAGTCACTTGAATAGTGGGAGCGGGGTTGGGCAACGGAGGCCTAAGCAGCAGGGTGAGCTTGGCGGGCACCTCGTCGTTGGTGTTTCCGTCGCGAGCTTCCCGTTCCACACTCAAGGTCACCACGTCGTTTACGGCGAGAGCGGGAAGCAAGGTTACTAGGGAAGCCGAGGATTCGTCGTGCCCGCTGGATCTTCTATTGTAATGGGTCTTGGATTCCGCTCCGGGTACGTCGACCCCGTTCACTTGAACCGTGACTCGCGGGGCGCCTCGGGCATTGCCGTCCTTGAGGGCATCGTTGTAGAGCAGGAGATAATCGCCAAATTTCTTAATGGTTACTTGGTGCGCATTGGAAGAGGGGGAGTGAGTGTAGGTGCCGGCGTCAATGCTTTCGTGGGTGGACCAATTGATGGTCTCTTTGGAGTTGGGATTCCAGTTTGAGCTGCCGTTGCCGACACCGGTAGCGGTGGCGGAGTAGAGGTCCGACGTGTTGGCGAGTTTCTCGATGAAGATGGACGCTTTTTCGCCCGAATTCACGGTAATGGTGCCGCCAGCCGCTTTCTGCAGAGCGTCGATGGTTAGCTTTTGCCCGGCTGTCGCCGTGACAAGGCCGGCCCAGTGGACGGAACCGTCTTTGCTTCCTTCGGCGTTACGGATGTATCCCTGCTGGGCAAGACCTCCGCTAATACGGATACCGTTCAGCTTCACCTCCAACGCGATCGAACCGCGAGCAACTCCCCCGAAGATTGGGATGTTGGCGAAAACCAGGTACTTGCCAGCACCGGTCAAAGTTATTTCGTGTCCGTTTGCGGAGTGAGTGAAACCGCTGTCTTTGCGGCCCGAAGTCCACTGGAGACCGGACGCACCCGAGTTCAGGTTTGTTCCCGAAACTTTTCGGGTGGCGGTACCAGAGAAAGCCACTCGCGAAGTGGCGATCTTTTCGGCGTACAAGCTGGTGGTCTGCATGAATGTGTCGAAAACATTGTTGGTGGTGGAGCGCTTGGTCTTCACCTCGATGTAATCGTTGGCGGATAGGCCGGGGAGCAGGATGTGAACGTGAGCAGTGCTTTCCGAATGGCCATCGGCATGGCGGATGTAGGTGGATCGACTGGAACCTTCCGGTATCGCCGTGCCGTTCTTGAATACGACGTACGACTGAACCGATCGCTGGTTACCGTTGGAGTTCGAAGTTATCGGCGCCGTGAGGGCGATGAAGTAATCCCCGTTCGCCTTGACCTTCAGCCGTGTCGGGTTGCCCGTGGGGTGTTCAAAGACGCCGGGGTCGAGACTGGCGCTGGACCACTTGACCGCCTTGTAGCTCGTTATCTTAAGGTTAGTCGTACCGTCGTCCAAGGTGGTGCCCTGAAGGAAAGCGCCGTTTAGCCCGGCCTGAGCCGTTGGTGCGCTCCAGAGGAGCAGCATGGCGGCGATCGCCGGAGCGGCGAAACCTTTCAGTGGATCGAGGAGGATGTTTGTGCTTGTGTTCTTTATCATGACTCGTGAGCCGCTAAGCGGCGATCGGGTTCATCGTTATTTTAAAAGTGAAAGAGAAAGGCGGGGAATTAAGTATAAATACAGAGAGCGCGCGAGGGCACGCGAAAGACACCCTCGCGAGGGCGTCTCTTTCGGTCGATTGACTTGAAACTTTAAGAAGTGTAAATTCTTTCAAAATTCGAACTGGTGGAAGTTCATATGAAATATTTATTACTTATTATTAGCCAAAGTTTGCCAAATAATGCATACAAATGGCAACTTTTTTTAATGCATT
>CAWVZQ010000101.1:0-8980 GCA_963934405.1 uncultured Opitutales bacterium
TGCCTCGATAGGCACTTAGAGACACGTGGCGACAAGACGGCCGTGATCTGGGAGGGCAATGAGCCGGGCGAGGACGCCACCCTAACTTATCGACAGCTACACGAGCAGGTGTGCCGTTTTGCCAACGTCCTGAAGGCCCGTGGGGTGAAGAAGGGTGACCGAGTTTCCATTTACATGCCGATGGTGCCCGAAGCGGCCGTGGCGATGCTCGCCTGCGCCCGGATCGGAGCGGTGCATTCGATCGTGTTCGGCGGGTTTTCCGCGGAGGCCTTGGCCGATCGTATAGCCGACTCCACTTGCAAGACCTTGATTACCGCCAACGGCACCTTCCGAGGGGCCAAGGCCATACCGATGAAGCCGAACGCCGACCAAGCCATGGCTTCCGCCTCCGAGGCGATGGGCGAGAACGTGGAAACCTGCATCGTGGTTAAGCGCGTGTCGGACGACTCGGGCATCGAATGCGAGATGCAGGACGGGCGCGATATCTGGTGGCACGAGGCAGTGGCGGATGCCTCGACCGATTGCCCGTGCGAGGAAATGGATGCGGAAGACCCGCTCTTCATCCTCTACACTTCCGGCTCCACGGGGCAGCCCAAGGGCGTGCTCCATACTACCGGCGGCTATATGGTGTACGCCGCCACCACCCACAAGTACGTTTTCGACTATCGTGAGGATGACGTCTACTTTTGCGCCGCCGACATCGGCTGGGTGACGGGGCATACCTATATCGTCTACGGTCCGCTCGCCAACGGAGCGACAACCACGATGTTCGAGAGCATACCGACCTATCCGAATCCCGACCGTTACTGGCAGGTGATCGAGAAGTGGAAGGTGAACCAGTTTTACACCGCTCCCACCGCCATCCGGGCGATTGCCGCAGCAGGCGAGGAATGGCCCGCGAAGTATGATATGACCAGTCTTCGGGTATTGGGCAGTGTGGGCGAACCGATAAACCCCGAGGCATGGAGATGGTACCACCGCAACGCGGGCAAGGGGCGCTGCCCGATCGTGGACACCTGGTGGCAAACGGAGACGGGGGGCATTCTTATCACTCCTTTGCCGGGTTGCACTCCGCTGAAGCCCGGTTCGGCCACGTTCCCCTTCTTCGGTATTAAGCCCGTGATCCTCGATCCGCAGTCGGGCGAGGAACTGGAGGGCAACGGGGTGAGCGGCGTGCTCGCGATAAAGGAGCCGTGGCCGGGGCAGATGCGCACGGTGTACGGAGACCACGAGCGCTTCGAGACCACCTATTTCCAGCAGTACAAGGGGTACTACTTTACGGGCGACGGATGTCGACGGGACGAGGACGGTTATTACTGGATCACGGGCCGGGTGGACGACGTCATAAACGTTTCCGGCCACCGCATGGGCACGGCCGAGGTGGAAAGCGCCTTGGTGGCCCATGAGAACGTCGCCGAGGCCGCAGTGGTCGGGTTTCCGCACGAAGTGAAGGGGGAGGGCATATACGCCTACGTCACCCTGAACGCAGGAGTCGAGTACTCGGAAGAGCTGCGAGCCGCGTTGCGGCAGCAGGTTCGAACTGTGATCGGGCCGATCGCCACGCCCGACGTCATTCATTGGGCTCCGGCCCTGCCGAAGACGCGTTCAGGCAAGATCATGAGACGTGTCCTGCGCAAGATTTCAACGGGAGAAATCGATCAAATCGGGGACACCTCGACTCTGGCTGATCCTTCTGTGGTTCAGGAACTTATCGACAACAAGTGAAGGTGATCCGAAAGGAACTCGCTCGCCATTTTCCGGAAATTTCCCACAATGAGGCCTTTTCGATTAGGTTAAGGGATTTGATTGCATGAAGATTTACTTAAACGGCAAATTCGTCGACAAAGAGGACGCAAAGATTTCGGTCTTCGACCATGGTCTGTTGTATGGCGACGGGGTCTTTGAGGGCATACGCCTGTATTCCGGGTGCGTATTCAAGCTCGATGAGCATCTGGAACGTCTTGAATTTTCCGCCAAGGCGATCCTGCTCGATCTGCCGATGAGTCGCGAGGAACTGGCCGAAGCCGTATGCGAATGTTGTAGGCAAAACGATTTGCGGGACGGTTACGTTCGTTTGGTGGTCACGCGTGGTCCGGGGCATCTCGGTTTGTCTCCGGACGGTTGCGGACCTGCCGGGGTAATCATTATCGCCGACAATATTCAGCTATATCCGGAGGAACTGTACGAGACGGGCTTGAAGATAATCACCGTGCCTACGCGCCGGATAAATGCGGCCGCCTTGCCCCCTGCGGTGAAGAGCCTGAACTACCTGAACAACATTCTCGCGAAGATCGAGGCCAAGAAGGTGGGCTTTCAGGAAGCCTTGATGCTCAACGACAAAGGTGAAGTCGCCGAGTGCACGGGAGACAACGTTTTCGTGTATTCCAAGAGCGTTTTGTATACGCCTCCGCTTGACTCGGGTTCCCTTCGCGGCATTACCCGTGGAACGGTTATGGATATTGCGGAGGAGCTAGGCGTGGAACTACGAGAACAGGCATTGACCCGATACGATTTGTGGACGGCGGAGGAGTGTTTTCTGACCGGTACGGCTGCGGAGGTCATCCCTTGCGTCGAGGTGGATCATAGGTCAGTGGGTTCGGGGCAACCCGGAGAAATGACCAAGCGCTTCATCTCTCGTTTTCGAGAAAAGGTGACCACGGACGGTCAAATGATCTGACCGCCCCGTGCGCGCTGCCTTTATGTGGTTTTTCCTTGAAACCGCTTTTTGGCGCGTTTAGTGCGTTGTCAAATTCGAAGTTTTAGAGTAAATTGATTTTACTGTTCTATAAATTTAACAACGTTTAGCGAAAAACACCATGTCGGAGTCCATGAAATGCCATAGTTGCGAGAACCCCGCCACCGTGCATCTTACTCAGATTCTAAACAACCAGATGCACAAGATCGACTTGTGCGAGGAATGCGCCCAAAAGAAAGGTGTCACCAATACGGGTGATTTTTCCATGGGTGGCTTGATGGATACCGCGGGTATGGAGGCAACCACCACCTCGAGCGACCTCGTTTGCGAGAGTTGCGGGCTTACTCATCAGGAATTCAAAAAGGGTGGTCGCTTCGGTTGTTCCGCATGTTACGAGGCTTTTCGACCTGTGCTCAATCCTATGCTGGACGGCATGCACGCTGGCACTCGGCACGTCGGGAAGGTTCCCAAGGGATTGGCCGCGACTGTAGGGAAAAGCCGCAAGCGAGCGGAGGAACAGGAGTCCGCCGCCAAATTGCAGGAAAAGATTTTACGCCTGGAAGATGATCTCCAGAAAGCATTGGAGGGTGAGGAATTCGAGGAGTGCGCTCGCCTTCGCGATGAGATTCGCACGCTTCGTGAATCGTTTGAAAACTTAGTCGTTTAAGGTTGGGGTGATCTGAAAATGTTTCACGCGATTTTGAGAGCCGCCGGGAAATCCATTCGACGTCCGAAGGCAACTCCGGTTGCCCTCAGTACCAGAATTCGTTTGGCCCGAAACTTGAATGACTTTCCGTTTCCGGGACGTGCCGAAACGTCACAGCGACGTGAAATCTTGTCCAAGTGCATGGTGGCTCTCGGCGACTTGCGAGGTATGACGGATTCGGTTTCCTCGGAGATGGACGACCTCAGCGACTTGGACAAACAAATCTTGGTGGAACAGCACTTGATCAGCCCGGAATTGTCGCAAGCCGATGATGGAGCCGGCTTGGTTTTGAGCAAGGATCGCTCGTGCTGCGTGATGATCAACGAGGAAGACCACCTGCGTATCCAAGTTCTCAGGAATGGGCTCGACTTCGGCAGCGTATGGAAAAAAGCCAATGCTTTGGACGTCGGTATCGAGTCCAATCTCAATTATGCTTACGACGGGGATTTGGGCTTTCTAACCGCCTGCCCCACGAATCTAGGCACGGGCTTGCGGGCATCGGTGATGATGCATTTGCCGGGGTTGGTCATGTCCAAGAATATGGATAAGGTGGTGAATGCGGTAAACCAGTTGGGGATCGCGGTTCGTGGAATATTTGGGGAAGGATCCGATGCCAGTGGAAGCGTCTTTCAAATTTCAAACCAGCAGACCTTGGGCGAGTCGGAAGGAGATATCCTTGAGCGTTTGTCCAAAACCTTGAGCAAGGTAATGGAGCAAGAATTGAATGCTCGTTCCAAGTTGCTCGACGAATCGCCGACCCGTATCTTGGATAAGGTAGGGCGGGCGTTGTCCATCCTCCGTGGCGCTTGGTTGATGCAGAGCGCCGAGGGCATGGATTATTTGTCGCTTGTTCGCTTGGCCGTTGATCTGGGCATGCTTCCCGAAAAGTTCAGGAGTATTGCGGATCGTTTGATGATCGAGATTCAACCCGGTCACGTTCAACTTTCGGCCGGATGCGCCGTGGAACCGGATGATCGCGACGTCTTGAGAGCTGAAATGCTGCGCCAGGAATTCAAAAAAGCTCCCGATCCCGATTTCGGGAAGGGTGGGTTGACTTTATAGGCAATTAACGGTTATTTTTGTCAAAGTATGTCCGAGCCAATGAGCAATTTCACTCCTAGAGCCCAACAGGTGTTGGCTCTAGCACGCAAGGAGGCTGATCGCTTTCACCACAACTACGTCGGGACGGAGCATTTGTTGCTTGGGTTGATCAATCTAGGTCAGGGAGTAGCGGTAAACGTTCTCCAGAAAATGGGACTTGATCTCGACACTGTTCGAGGTGCCGTTGAGCAGCAGGTCGGAACCGGACCCGAGTCTAAACCCTCCGGGAACGTTCCGTACACGCCGCGAGTGAAAAAAGTGCTTTCCCTCGCGGGCAAGGAAGCGAAATCGCTTAACCACAGTTACGTTGGCACCGAGCACATTTTGCTTGGCCTTCTTCGTGAAGGCGAAGGGGTTGCCGCCCGGGTGCTTAAATCTTTGGAAGTAGACGTCGAGCGCTGTCGTTCCGAAATCCTTTCCGAACTCGATCCGAACTTTGCCGCAGGAGACGAGCTCGAGACATCTCTCGCCGGTGGCACCGGCGAAGAAAAGGGCAAGGACGTAAAAACACCCGCCCTCAAGGCCTTTGGCCGAGATCTTACCGAGGTTGCCAGAAAGGGCGAGATGGATCCGGTGATCGGTCGCCATTCTGAGATTCGGCGTGTTACCCAAATCCTTTGTCGACGCACGAAGAACAATCCGGTTCTCATCGGTGAGGCCGGCGTGGGGAAAACGGCTATAGCCGAGGGGTTGGCTCAGCAAATAGCAGGTGGTCTTGTCCCCGAAAACCTTTTGGACAAGAAGGTGATTACACTTGATCTGGCCCTTATGGTTGCCGGTACCAAGTACCGGGGGCAGTTCGAGGAACGCATCAAGGCTGTAATGGACGAAATTCGTCGAGCCCAGAACGTCATAATTTTCATTGATGAGTTGCATACTATTGTGGGAGCCGGCGCTGCGGAAGGCGCCATGGATGCCTCCAATATCTTCAAGCCTGCCTTGAGTCGTGGAGAGCTTCAGTGCATCGGAGCAACGACCTTGGCCGAATACCGAAAATTCATAGAGAAGGACAGTGCTTTGGAACGGCGCTTTCAATCCGTCAAGGTCGAGCCGCCCTCAGTGGAAGACACGGTTCTTATCCTCAAGGGCATCCGATCCAAGTATGAGGAGCACCACAACGTAAGCTTTACCGACAAATCCTTGGAGACTGCTGCCAAGCTTACGGATCGCTACGTTACCGGTCGCTTTTTGCCTGACAAGGCGATCGATGCGTTGGATGAATCGGGGGCGCGTTCTCGGATGGAGTCCTTGAAGCGACCTCCTGAAATCGAGGAACTTTCCGATGAGATAAAGGAGGTTTGCTCCGCCAAGGAGCAAGCGATATCCGAGCAGAATTTCGAGAAAGCCGCCGAATCGAGAGACAAAGAGAAAAAGCTACGAACCAAGCGCGAGCGCGTGCTCGAGGATTGGAAGAAATCTCGGGAGGAAAAACGTGGAACTGTGGGCGAAGACGAGATGTACCTTGTCGTTTCCGACTGGACTGGAATTCCACTCAGTCGGATGGAGACGAAGGAGACCAAAAAACTCCTCAACCTCGAAAAAGATCTTCGCAAGCTTGTAGTTGGTCAGGATTTCGCCACGGAGGTCATAGCCAAGGCATTGCGGCGTTCGAGAGCCGATATCAAGGATCCCAAACGTCCCATTGGTTCGTTTATGTTTCTGGGTCCTACGGGTGTGGGGAAAACCCATTTGGCCAAGGTTCTGGCCGAGCAAATTTTCGGAGATCAGGACGCTCTCGTTCAGATCGACATGTCGGAGTACATGGAAAAGCACGCTGTGTCCCGCATGATTGGTTCACCTCCGGGTTACATAGGTTACGAAGAGGGTGGACAACTAACTGAGACCGTTCGTCGCAAGCCTTATTCCGTGATTCTTTTTGATGAAATCGAAAAGGCGCACCCGGACGTTGTTCAAATCCTCCTGCAAATTCTTGAGGATGGTCGTCTAACTGACAGCTTGGGCCGCAAGGTGGATTTTCGGAACACTATTCTCATCATGACTTCGAACGTAGGAGCCCAAATCCTTCAGCGAAACGTTTCCATGGGATTTTCCGTCGGTGATGCCGAAAATGACTTCGAGAACATCAAGGAAAAGATAACCGATGAGACCAAGAAGGTCTTTAAGCCGGAGTTCTTGAATCGCCTTACCGAGATGGTGATCTTTCGTCCTTTGGGCAAGGACAGCATGAGCCAGATCGTGGAATTGGAATTGGCCAAGGTCGCCGACCGATTGCGTGACCGGAAACTCAAGCTTGAGGTAAGCGATGAGGCCAAGAAGTTTTTGATTGAGCATGGTTACGACGAAAAGCTTGGTGCCCGTCCATTGCGAAGAGCCGTGGAAAAGTATATCGAAGACAATCTGGCCGAGGCTCTTTTGGCGGGCAATTTGAAGAAGAGCAAACCTATCCATGTCGTCGTTTCCGACGATGAGGATGAAGGTTTAACCTTCGAGCAGACCGGAAAGGTGGGGAAAAAGGATTCAACACCGGTTTCCTCCGCTACTTCCGACGAGGACTCCCCGGATTCCTGATTTGTTCAGGATCGCGTTCCCCTTTTCCACTCCACCTTCATTACGAGTACCTTTTCACCATATAACTTTATGCAAAAATCACTCATATTGCTAAAACCTGATTGTCTCGGCGAAAAAATCGTCGGAGAGGTCATCGCTCGTTTTGAAAGAGCCGGTTACGACATCGTTGCATGCAAGATGATTCAGCTGGATTCAGCAGTTCTCAACGAGCACTATGCTCATGTCGCGGATTTGCCTTTTTTCCCCGACATCGCCGGCTTTATGAGCTCACGTCCCGTAGTCGCCTTGATTCTTCAAGGTGAAGACGTCGTGCAAGGGGTTAGGGATCTTCTAGGTCCCACGGATTCCACGCAAGCACCCGAAGGCACGATTCGAGGAGATCTTGGTACCGACAAGATGAGAAACGTGGTCCATGCGTCGGATAGCGCCGAGTCCGCGAAAGTCGAAATCGAGCGATTTTTCTCTTCGGAAGAAATCTTTGAAATAGCCTAGACCGAGGCTATTTCGAGTTCGATACGAGTAGGCACACGGCATGTGCCCCGATCCCTTCGCCTCGACCGATTCCATCGATGCCTTCATTGGTCGTAGCCTTTATGCCAATTTGGTTTGTTTCTACGTCGAGGATTTGGGCTAATCTCTCTTTCATCGCGTCAACATAGGGTGAGATCGTAGGTTTTTCGGCAATTATCGTGGCGTCCACGTTACCGATGAGATAGCCTTTGGCCTCACATTGTTCTTTCGCCTTGAGCAGGATCTTCATGGAGTCGATCCCTTCCAAGGCAGGGTCACTCGGCGGGAAGTGAACCCCGATGTCGGGGAGAGCAAGGGCACCCAGAATGGCATCGGCGAGAGCGTGGGTCAAGCAGTCGGCGTCGGAGTGTCCTTCCAGTCCCAGTGCATGGGGAATCTCAATTCCACCAAGTATTAGCTTTCGTCCCTCGGCGAATCGGTGAACGTCGTAACCTTGGCCGATGCGGAAAGGGTGGTTCATGCGTTGTCCTTGTTAATTAGAAATTCGATATACGACAAGTCCGACGGTGTCGTGACTTTGGGATTCGGATATCCCGGATCCACGAGTGATACTGGATGACCGAGTAGTTCCACGGCGGAAGTTTCGTCCGTGACGGATAAGTTTTCCGATACGGCTCGGGCCAGACCTTCCCGTAGCAGTTCGGCTTGAAAGGTTTGGGGAGTTTCCACTGCCCAGAGTTTACTACGGTCGACGGTATGATCGGCAATAGGGTGGGGGCCTTCCCCTTCCCGAGTCTGTTTGAGCGTGTCTCTCACTGGGTGAGCCAGTGCTGCTCCTCCGGTTTCGATTGCTACGGAAAGAAGCTTGGTCAGGCTTTTCGCTTCAATCATTGGGCGTGCGCAATCATGTACGAAGACGATTTCTGTTTCAGGCGGAATCTTCCCAAGAGCATTTTGTACGGAGTGGCGTCGTTCTTCGCCACCTTCCACTAGGATGACGTCGACGTCATCGGGAACCATCTTGGTTATATCGTTAGCCAATCTTTCTTTCTGCGATTCATCGCGATAAGTCACTACCCACAAACTCGCTACGGCCGCTTCGCGAAAAGCAAGCAGGGATTTTGCGAATAACGTGGATCCTCCCACTTCGTATAGAATCTTGTCGGTTACGCTGTTCCGCATGCGACTACCGCGACCCGCGGCAAGCAGGATGGCTGCGTTCATGAGAGAAGAGACCGTTGAGTTGAAGCCACTTCTTCTTGGATTTGGGCAATGACTTCATCGGGATTTTCCGCTTCTAGAATAGGCCGACCGATTACTAGATAGTTAGCCCCCGCTTGAGCAGCCTCGGCGGGGGTCATGACGCGCTTTTGGTCTCCGAGTTCGGCACCTGCGGGGCGAATGCCAGGCGTAACAAAAGACACTCCCGAAGGCAAAGCATCGCAGAGCGAGCTTAATTCTTTGGGTGAGCAGACTAT
>CAWVZQ010000102.1:0-8962 GCA_963934405.1 uncultured Opitutales bacterium
GCTCCGTCGGTGGCGACGTCGGTATGAATGATCCAACGGACACCGAGATCGCTCATCTCCCGGGCAAGGTCGAGTGCGGTCGTCTCGGTGATCTCCACCCAGCCCTTGGTTGCTACCTTGCCGTCGCGGGCGTCAATGCCTACAGCAATACGTTCGGGGCCAAATCGCTCGATCAGTTTTCGCGTCCAGTCGGGTTCAGCGCATGCTCTAGTCCCTATTATAGCTCGTTCTACACCCGCATTCAGCACGGTCTCGACAGCTTCTTCGTTGCGCAAGCCTCCGCCAAGTTGCACTCGCAGCTCGCCCAAGGCAATGATTCTGCGAACAGCTTCCAGATTAGAGGAAGAGCCTTCGAACGCTCCATCGAGATCGACGAGGTGCAACCACTCGGTTCCCGTATCTTTCCAGGCTTTGGCCGGAACTACGGGGTCGTCGTGGTATACTGTTTCGGCGTCGGCGCGTCCTTGCAAAAGTCGAACACAACGACCAGCCTTGAGATCAATGGCAGGATAGATAGTCATTGTTAATTATGAAACCGGTTTTCGTGAAAGATGCCACGTCAAAACGATCCTGATTAGGTTTCGGCTGGTTATTATCTCGAATTCTTCGTATTCCGATGTTTTGATTACCATCTTCGACTTCAATAAACATGCCAAAAAAATCAGTTTCTCCAAAACCTCCTGCCTTTCTCGTAGAACTACTTGAAGCTCGTTCGCCATCCGGTTTCGAGGATGAGGCTCGAGCCGTAGTCGCCAAGTACGTTAAGCCTAAAGCCAATACCTTTGTGGTTGATGCGCTTGGCAGTTGTCATGCCACATTAGGCCTGAACGGCTCTCCGACGCTCATGATGGCGGGTCACATCGACGAACTTGGTCTGATCATCATACATGTCGACGACAAGGGATTTCTCTACTTCGACGTAATTGGCGGTCACGATCGCACAATGATCTCTGGTCGGCGCATATCCATCTTGACGAAAAAAGGGCCAGTGAAGGGAGTCACGGGCAAGAGGGCGATTCACCTCATGAGCCCCTCGGATCGACGAAAGGTTCCCGAACTACACCAGATGTGGATCGACATTGGGGCCAAGGACAAAAAGGAGGCTCTTTCCAGAGTGAGAATCGGTGATCCTGCAATATACGATCATGCTTTCGAGCCCTTGCATGGATCCTTGGCTGTAGCCAGAGCCTTTGATGACAAGACGGGCGCCTATGCCGTGAACGAAGCCCTTCTTCGCTTGGCCAAGGGGCGCAAGCCTGCCGCGAAGGTTGTTGCGGTATCTACTTCACAGGAAGAAATCGGAGTTCGTGGGGCTACGACATCCGCATATCTTGCCGATCCCGACGTTGCCCTAGTCGTCGACGTCAGTCATGCTACCGACCACCCCGATGCGGATCATCGCAAGTACGGGGCATTTACGCTTGGAGGCGGCCCCATCCTCACTCGTGGAGCCAATGCGCATCCCGCTGTCTTCGAGCGTCTTTACGATTGCGCGCAAAAAGAAAAGATTCCCGTTCAGATCGAGGCAGATCCACGACCAACCGGTACGGACGCACGCGCCATCCAAGTTGCTCGTTCGGGAGTACCTACGGGAATCATCGGCATTCCTCTAAGATACATGCACACTCCGAGCGAAGTAATTGACCTTAATGACCTCGAAAACGTGGTTCGCCTTTTGGTTTCCTTTGCTCGTTCGCTGAAGAAGGGAGAGAAGTTTTCCTAAAACGCGTTTCTTGGCGTTCCGACTAACTGCCGGAATCTAACAAGTTCCGATTCTATCTCTGAGGGAACGAGGGGAAGATAATGGCAAAGGTTAGGCTGCGTCCCGCTTCTTCTTCGGCGGAATCACTTTAACTTTAGCTTTCGCCTTGCCTCGCAATACTGCTCCATTTATTACGACTTCCATGGGTTCGTCCATTTCGGGAAGATCGTACATGACGTCCAGCATGGCATTCTCCATTATCGAACGTAGGGCTCGGGCTCCCGTCTTGAGTTCAATGGCTTGCTTGGCTATTTCGACAACCGCCTCTTTTGTGAAACGAAGTTCGGCTCCTTCCATCGAAAACAGTTTTCGATACTGTTTGATAAGGGAATTTTTCGTGTCCTGAAGAATTTGCACGAGATCTTTTCGAGAAAGTTCGTCCAGAACCGAAACCACGGGCAAACGACCGATGAACTCCGGAATGAGTCCGTATTTGACAAGGTCTTCCGGACGCACTTGGGCCAATAGTTCCTTTTCGCTTATGCGATCTTCCGAGCTGTATCCGACGGTTCGGTTTCCCGTGCGCTCCTCGATGATCTTGTCCAAATCCACGAAGGCTCCACCGCAAATGAACAGGACGTTGGATGTGTCGAGTTGGATGTATTCCTGATTAGGATGCTTGCGCCCACCCTGAGGCGGGACATTGCAAATCGTGCCCTCGAGTATTTTGAGAAGGGCTTGCTGGACGCCTTCTCCGGAAACGTCTCGGGTGATTGAAACATTGTCCGTTTTGCGACCGATCTTGTCGATTTCGTCGACGTAAATGATTCCACACTGGGCCTTTTCTACGTCTTGGTCTGCGGATTGGAGGAGGCGGAGTATTATGTTTTCGACGTCGTCGCCGACGTAACCTGCCTCGGTCAGGGTTGTGGCGTCAGCGATGGCGAAGGGAACGTCGAGAAGCTTGGCCAATGTCCGGGCAAGGTATGTCTTGCCGCTTCCTGTGGGACCGAGAAGCAGGACGTTGCTTTTCTCAATCTCGACCTCGCTCAGGTCACTGTCGACGAAGGGATCGACCTTTGGCAGATTCTTCCCACCCACGCCCATCTCGATCGCGAGACGCTTGTAGTGATTGTACACGGCAACGGAAAGAACCTTCTTCGCGTGTTCCTGTCCGATCACGTGCTCGTCCAGATAGCTCTTGATAGTCGCAGGCTTGACGAGATTGAAAACCGGCTTTTGGTCGCTGCCCGAGGGCTTGGCTTCCTCTTTTTCACCGAGTTCGCGATCAATGATCGTCTTGCAGACTCGAACACAGGAATCGCAAATGAATACGCTTGCAGGTCCCGCGATCATTTTTCTCACTTCCCCGTGCGGTTTGCCGCAGAAGGAGCAGAAATTGATTTTTGTGGGACGAGCCATGGTATCGATATACCTACGGAAATCTTATTCAGCCCGCTTGGAGGCAATCACTTCATCGACCAGACCGTAGTCCTTGGCCTCATCTGCCGTCATGTAATAATCCCTGTCGGAATCCTTCTCCACTTCCTCGGCCGTTTTGTCGCTGTGCTTGGCGAGAATGTCGTTGATCGTCTTCCGCCAACGCAGAATTTCCTTGGCCGCAATCGAGATATCGGAGGTTTGACCTCCGGCTCCACCGCTTGGTTGATGAATCATTATGCGACTGTTAGGCAGGGCGAAACGCTTGCCCTTGGTTCCCGCTGACAACAGAACCGTGCTCATGCTAGCCGCCATGCCGAGGCAGTAGGTAACTATGTCGCATTGCATGAAGTTCAATGTGTCGTAAATGGCCATGCCGTCGGAAACGCTGCCGCCGGGCGAATTAATATAGATGTGAACGTCCTTCTTCGGGTCTTCCATCTGGAGGAAAAGAAGCTGGGCGATAATCGAGTTCGCCACAAAGTCGTCAATTGGCGTGCCGATGAAGACAATCCGATCCCGAAGCAGGCGACTGTAGATGTCCCAAGCCCGCTCTTGGCGACCTTCGCGTTCATAAACGTGAGGAAGAGGTAAGTACGCTCCCATAATTGTAATATAGTTAAATGAAGTTTCGTTAGAGTGCGAGGATCAATGTTTGTGATCTCCCTCAATTTCGCAAACTTTCTCGGTGCTTTTTCCGGCGATCAAGTCGATTGTCTTGTCGTGCAAGACGTCTCTTTGGAGTCGGGACAGGCGGCCTCTGTCGGCAGTCAGTTCCTTGATGTAGGCTTGTGGGTCAACACGGCGCGACATGGCTTCGCGAGTTGCAGCTTGGGCCAAGTCCTCATTGGAGACCTTCACTTCTTCCTTTTCCGCGATTCTGCCTAGGACGATGCCGATTTTCACTCGGGCTTGACCGTTGGTCTGGGCCTGTTTCCACAGTTCGTCTTTCTTGGTCTCGATCTCGCCTCGCTCCACTCCCTGTTCCATCCCGCTTTGGGCCATTCCTTTAAAGATGGCATTGGCTTCGTCTTCGACTGCCTTTTGGGGGAGGGGGAAGTCTTCGGAATCGAGCAGGTTCTGGGTGATCTGGTTGCGCTTGCCGTTCAAGTTTTGGTATTCCTTGCGTTGCTCCAAGTCCTTGCTGATCTTCTCCTTCAGCTCGTCCAAGGTTTCCACTTTGACGGCCTTAAGAAAGTCGGGGCTGGCAGGATCAGGAGCATTCTTTTCGCGAACTTCATGTACTTCCAGTTCGAAGGACACTGATTTTCCTGCTAGCGGCGGAATTTCGAAATCCTTGGGAAAATCTTCGGTCACCGTCTTCTTTTCCTCGACCTTCATGTCGATCAATCCTTCGGCAATTGCCTTCACGCCCATAGCGGCCTCGGATCCGGCCTCCTCCCAGGTGTTCGCCTGCTTCCCGTACATGGGCTTTTCGGGCACGACTTCGGCTACGGGCTTGCCGTCGAGAGAGCCTTCGTACGAGCACTTCACGTAATCGCCCTTTTCGATTGGCCTTTCGACTATTTCGTAACTGGCTCTCTGCTCGCAAAGGCTGGAAAGCTCCTTTTCGACTTCCTCGTCGGATACGTCGGTCTTGTGAATGGACAATTCGAAACTTTCGTAATCGGGAAGCTCGAAGTCGGCCTCGACGTCCACCGTCACTTCGACCGTTGCGGCGTTCCCTGAGTCGACTTCTCCCGCATCCACCTTTAAAACCGAATGCACCCGCAGGTCGTCGCGTTCAAGCACCGCTTCGTAGGCATCCGTGGACACCTGCCGCTTCAATTCATCGTTCATTTGCTTGCCGAAACGGCTACGAATGACGTTCGGGGGCACTTTGCCCTTTCGAAAGCCCGGGATGTTGGCTTGGTTCGCAAAATCTTTGCACACCTTCTTTTCCTTCTCGGCCACTTCTTCGGCCTCGAAGGTGATGATCGCAACCTTGCGGGCGTCGCCCGCATCTTTTAGCTCAATTTTCACAATATGAATAGGTTCCTGTAATATTCGTCAATCAGTTGGGTAGATGTATAATCTTCAGCTTGGCTATCCTATCGACAAGGGTATCGAACAACCAAATGAAAGACCACACATTAAAGGGCGCGAAGCCTTGAAGGTCAACGAGATTCAGTATGTGAGATCTCCCTCGGGGGAGGCGGGAAAGGGGAGAGGGAAGTGGAGTCCACCAACCACGCAAAGCCTTTGAGCTCGGCGAGGGCTTTTCGGATTCCCGTTGGGGAAATGTCTCTAAACTGCACGATCGGGTTGCCGTTTTGGGAGTTTGTCCCGATTACCTGAAACCTTTCCTCGTCCAGAACAGCTTTTAGATCGTCCGCCTCCACTCCGGATTTAAGCTTCACCTGAGCTTCAGATGCTCGAAAAAACCGGAAGGCCGGCTCATCCTCACTCGTGCTATTCCCTTCGCCTGTCGACTCCTCCACCAGAACAAACAACCTTTCCGACCGGAAAGAGCCCGCCGATTCGATCACCCAGTTTTTTACGGTGGATGGTTGCCCGGATGCATTGCCTTCATAGTGCACCACGACGGCGTTTGAGAAACGCTCTCTAAGTTCGGCCGGAACGGAAGGAAACGGCTTTCCGCCCACTGCCGTCCTCAGGGAGTCGAAGTGGCCCGGCAAATTCGACATTTGCTCGTTCTTCTTTTGCAGCGCCACCCGTACCAGCATCGACGATACCGCCACGCCAATGCCCACGCCGACCCAGATCGCCACCCGTCTTTCACTTTTCGATAATCCCATTTACCCTGCAACTCATGCCGGGTTCGCCATTCCGAGGAAAGGCTAAACAACTTGAGGCACTTGAACCTTTCTCGAGTCAGTACCATTCGTCTGCTAGCAAAAGGTTGATCTCACCTCTATATTCCTTCATCAAATGTCATCTCACGCAATTCCCGCTTCCGTATAAACTTCATCATGCTTCTATCTTCTACAGAAATTCGTGTCCGATACGCAGAAACCGACATGATGGGCGTCGTCTACCACGCCAACTACTTCACATGGTTCGAGGCAGCTCGCATTCAGTTGCTGGACGACCTCGGACTCCCTTATTGCGAATTGGATAAACGCGGTTACTTGCTTCCCGTCTTGGAATGCGAAGCCAAATTCATCCTGCCCGCTCGGTTCGACGATCGACTATCCGTTCAAGTGCGAATCGAAGAGCTTCCCATTGCCCGCATAGAAGCCCGTTACGAGGTGAAGCGCGAAGAGGATACGCTTGCCACCGGTCGCACCACACACGCCTTCATGTCTCCCGAGGGAAGGATCATCCGACCACCGGAGGAATTTGCCGCAAAAGCTCTCGAGGCCTTCGGCAAAACCGAAGGGTAAGAGTGTGGATTCGCCCCTCAATCCATCCAGACACTGGGATGCAACTTGGCGGGATCCGGTTCCTCGTTCTCGGCATAGTAGATAGCCAAACGCAGGTACGGCAGGCGATATCCAGGAACTTCGGGCTTCTTCGCTCGTATATCTTCCATCAAGGATTCCGCCGACCTCCCCTGCAATTGATATAATTCGCGAACCCCGATATCCATCAAGTCGCGGGCGGCTCGTACATCCATGCGAGGTACTCGCATTATTGGAGAAGCCAACGCCTCGCGATCGACCTTCTTTTTCTTCTTTTTGGGATCACCCCCGCCAAGCAACGCCTCCAACGGCAAAATGTCCTTCAACGCCATATACTTCTATTTATTCTTCTGAATTCTCTCCGGTCGCAATCCAAAACGCGAAATACCCTTGCCGGAAGACACTTTCCGAGATGATAATCACGGCATCCCAATGCGGGTATAGTTTAGTGGTAAAACGCGAGCTTCCCAAGCTTGAGTCGAGGGTTCGATTCCCTCTACCCGCACCAGTAAACTAGGGGGGGGGCATTCTTCTCTTGCTCATGGGAATCATTAATATGTATGAACTTAATCCTCAAGCTTGAAGCGAGATTTAGACCCTATCGTATTATATTTCCATGAAGATCATTTTTTTGCCAATTTCATTATTAGCTTTATTGCTTCTGTCTTCATGCGGAAGTGATTCCCGGAGTGACTCTTCCAAATTGAACGCCGTTATCGTCTTTAAGGATGCCAGTCTGGCGGCTGCAGTTCGTCGATCCTTGGGGAACCCCGAAGGCGAATTGACTCGTGAAATACTCACTTCGATAGAACAGCTAGAGGCAATTGGTGAAGGTGAAGTGACCGACCTTTCCGGTCTCGAATTCGCAACCAACCTGACGGTGTTGAACATATCCAATGGCAAGATCAAAGACCTCGAACCGCTGGCGGAATTGAGCAAGTTGAACATGCTGGTCCTCCATAACAACGAAATTACAGACCTTTCACCTCTTTCGGGTTTGACTATGCTGGATCGTTTAGACCTAGCTCAAAACCCGACCCAAGACCTTGCCCCCATTGCTGCGCTTACGAATCTAACCGATCTCAATCTGGCGGGAACCTCCATCGAGGATCTGAAGCCCTTGGGTCGGATGACTAAGCTCATGAAGTTGTCCATTAGCTCGGTCAGTACCGTCACCGACTTTTCGCCATTGGCAAACCTGACCAGCCTGACTTCCTTGGAACTCGATAGGTGTGCCATTTCCGCAAGCGACCTGAGCTCTATTTCCCGATTGGTCGAGCTGACCTGGCTTTCTCTTGCCGGTAATGAAATATCCGACATTGATCCGTTGTCCGATTTAAAGAATCTAACCTACTTGGGGCTCGGTGAAAACGAGATCATCGAGGTTGCTTCACTGTCGGGAATGGCCGACCTCGCCGAGTTGTACTTGTATAACAACAGAATTTTCGATTCCGGGCCACTGGCGGGTTTGAGCAACCTGAAAGAGTTAAACCTCAAGTCGAACCCCATCTCCCTCGCCCAGAAAGAAACACTCAAGCAGGCGTTGCCCAATTGCTACACGATATTCTAGGGCAGCACTGTCTAGTCGAGCGAGCTCTACTTTGATTTTCGGAACATCGCTTATATCATATCTCAATCTCTTTTGTTTTCGAGAGGGAGGGAATTTGTTAAAGTTTTGAGGTAGATGATCGTTCTGACTTCAAAGTCGGTTTCAGCAACAACATTAAGCCAAATCAGTTTTCAATGTTTCACTTGGCACGACGCATCTTCGTAGGGCTTGTGTCTTGGGCTTTCTGTGGCATTCTGGCTTGATGATTTCCGATGTTTTCACTAAGTATTAAAAAGGTACTATGTGTTATGGTTTTCAGAGGCGTCGAGTTGCTTATGACTTGAAGAACAGAAAGCGTGGTTTTGCCTTGATTTTGGCGCTCGCACTGATGAGCGTCACTTTCCTGCTGGTCCTGTCGCTTATCTCTTACGTCATTGTCGAACTCCGCACGGCGGAAGCCAGAAAAGCTAGTACGTTGTCTCGTGCCCATGCAAGGCTGGGTCTTGCTGTCGCGATCGGAGAATTGCAGAAGTTTGCGGGCCCCGACCGACGGGTGACCGCCACCGGATCGATATTGGACGATGATCCCTACACCCCGGAAGTCGATGGCGTCGATCATCCGCATTGGACGGGGGTTTGGCGTCGCAATCCGTCGGCTCCGCTCTATCCGTCGGGCCAAGATGGTGGCCAACCATGGGACGCTCAACCGGATTACGACTGGGATCCCCATCCGGAAATGGAGCTCACTTGGCTGGTGAGTGGAAACGAGAACAAGAAGACCGACGACGAGAATTACCTGCATCCGGTCTCCTCGTACCTGCCGGACCCCGATGAATCGTCGGACGATTCGTACTCGTCGGAAACGGTCTGGTTGGTGAACGAGGCGGTTGCTCAATCCGAGCAACG